>NZ_VPEC01000016.1:0-73216 GCF_013417355.1 Acinetobacter sp. YH12255 | reverse complement strand
GAAATTCATGCACGTGTAGCAGTCCTCAACAGATTTACGGAATTAGGTCGACCACTTACCCAAGTTACGCCTTAAATTTGGCTCAATTAGGGGCGCTTTGCATTTCAAATCTTTGTGCAACAAAGCCGCTCAGGAACCAACGGACCATTTGGGCCTTGTTCGAAGCTGGTGGTCAAAATGGTCGGTAAATTGAAATATTTTGCTGCTGCCGCAAGCGCCAATACATTATTTTTGAATTTATCTGGGTCAATATCACGAACCAGTGACAACAAACCAGTCTGATGGTCTACAAGTAATACGGCTGCATTGTCTTTGTCTAAACGTACATAAGGTTTTGCCATTTCTCTGTTCCTCTCTATAAAATTAGCATCCCATCTTGGATCAAACCCAGGCTGTTCCGGGACGTGGTGATTTTTATATTAGAGCTAAAAACAGGACAAAATAAGCCCAAATTCTGGGATAAATAATCTTAAAAATAGGATAATTAAAAATTTAGACCAAAATTTTAGTTTATTTGTGTTGAATTCGGGAAGTTAAAGCAAAGATTGTCTTATATATAAGATACTGTATTCCAGCTTAGGACTATCAGCGCATCTTGGCCCGGCATAAAATGGCTGCATGTTCATCCTATCGTAATAGGAGTTAAAAGATGAAAAAAGTAATTGGTGTTTACCGTAATCAAAACATGCATTGGGTCGGTGATGGCTTTCCGGTCAAAAATCTGTTTTCCTATGACCGTTTAGGTCAGGCGATCAGTCCGTTTTTGTTGCTGGATTATGCTGCGCCCTATCATTTTGATCCGACGACTGTACAACATGGCGTGGGTTCACATCCACATCGCGGTTTTGAAACAGTGACGTTAGCCTATCAGGGGGCCGTGACACATCAAGATTCAAGTGGCGGTGGCGGCACGATTCAGGCGGGTGATGTGCAGTGGATGACCGCAGGCTCAGGTGTGGTCCATGAGGAATTTCATTCTCCAGATTTTGCCAAACATGGCGGTCTCTTTGAAATGGTACAGCTCTGGGTCAATCTGCCGGCCAAAGACAAGATGACCACACCACGTTATCAGGCGATCACTGCGGCAGCTATTCCGCGGATTGAAATGGATGAAGAGGCGGGGCATATCCGGGTGATTGCAGGTGAGTTTGCTGGTCATCAAGGTCCTGCTCATACTTTTAGTCCGATCAATGTCTGGGATGGTGAACTGAAAGCGGAATATGAAACCACATTGCATATCCCTGCCGGACATAATGCACTGTTAGTCGTGCTGAAGGGTGAGCTGGTGGTCAATGCGAGCCAGAAAGTCCTGGACAGCTCAATTATAATGTTTGCCCGTGATGGAGATCCGGCGATTCAGTTGCAAGCCTATCAGGATACCCAGTTTGTGTTACTGACAGGCGAGCCACTCAATGAGCCCATTCAAGGTTATGGCCCGTTTGTAATGAACAGCAAGGAAGAAATTATGCAGGCATTTCAAGATTTTAATCAGGGTAAATTTGGTGAAATTGCGGTGCAGGCTGAATAGTACACCGAGCGGTTAAACAAAGAAGCCTCTGCTTTCGCAGAGGCTTTTATTTTATAAGGCGCTGTAGTTTCTTGTCGTTTTAAATAATTTACGCATAAACTCATCTTGGTGGAATCTGATGGGTTTATGGTTTTATTATGCTGTGAATCATAGATTTTTCAAGGGCGTTTGTCAACCAAAGGTTATAAAAATGGTTAATTAAGATGTTTGTTTTTAAAGTGATTTTTCTGGTTATGTGGAAAAAATATGAATAAAATCCTGAGTTTGGTGAATTTTGTAACCTGTTCAAAAAAATAGTGAAAAGCAGATTTTATCCCGTCCAATTGCCTTTACGAAAAACATATATTCTGGAAGATTTTAATAACCTGTTTGATTGGCGCATGGTACATAATTTCTGTAGTTTTTCAATGACGGATGATCAGTTTGGATATCGCAGTAATTGGTAGTGGCATGGCCGGACTGGCAACAGCCAGAATTCTCCAGGATGCAGGACATCACATCACGATTTTTGAAGCACTTCCAGGTCGTGGCATGGACAGTCATAGCCTTGAATTTGAAGGGGGGCTGATTGATGCACCTTTACGTGTGATGAATCCTTATCTGTGGAAAAATACCCTGAGTCTGGCCACGCATCTGGGCATTAAAACTTATCCGGTGCGTACCTATATGGCCTGCAGCTGGTTATTTGAAGATAAAACTGAAACCTGGCTGACCACATCGCGTAGCCGTATCGGCAATATTCCAATTATCAATAACCGTAAAGGCTTGCAGCAGTACGGCTGGCGTCTGGTCAAGGGCCTGTTGCAGCTCAAAGTGGCATTAACCAAATTTTTTAAGTCGAAAAATCAGGACATCAGCCTGGCAGAATTTATCAATCGTAACGAGATTGAAGAAGTGTTCTGGCATGGCGCCGTAATGCCGGTACTGTATACCATTTGTACCTGCAATCCGAAAACCATTGGTGAATGGCCGGCGAAACCTTTATTGATTTTCCTGCGTCAATTGACTGATGGCGATGCCTTACTACGCCTGCAAGGCGGAACACCGGCGCTGGTCGACAAACTGGTTGAAGGTATTCATATTGAAGATGGTTCAGCGATTACACTGGTTCAAGAGCAGGGCGATCAGGTCAAAGTTGAAAATGCGGCCGGTTATTCAAAACTGTTTGATCGGGTTATTGTCGCGACGCCAACCACTAAAATTGAGCAATTCCTGGATCCAACCCAGTTTGCCAGTGAAATTGAATTATTGAAGAAATTCAAATTTGAACAGGGTGAACTGGTGATTCATACCGATGCCAGCGTGATGCCGCCAAAACGTAAAGACTGGGCTGTGCTCAGCTATATGATGGATCGTAAGTTTACCCGTCAGCAATTTACAGTGTGGCTCAACTCGATTGAACCTTCTCTGGTCGGCAAGTCGGCAGTGTTCCAGACTTGGCGTCCGGTGACCGAGATTGACCCGAAAAAGGTGATTACCTCGGTCATGCTGACGCGTGCGGTGGTCGATGCCAATACCGTGGCGCTGAACAAGGAATTACAGCAGCGTCATCTGGAAGCCAATCGCAAAGTCTTTTTCTGCGGTTCATGGTCATGTGACGGTTTGCCCATTCTGGAATCGGCTGTGACCTCAGCGATGAAGATTGCGGAAATTTTCGGTGCGCCTTTACCGTTTCAGGGTTTAAAACCTGTGGTCGAGGTTGCTCCGCAACTGGGTTATTAATTGATGCAATGGCTTCAGGCACTGCGTCAGCGCTTTCCTCAGCATAAATATGCAATTCATGCAGCGGCGCTGGGGGATCAGGCGCAATTGCCTTGGAGTAATTTGGGCTATTGGCAGGCAGGACAGCAGGATTATGTTGCTGCCTGTCGCACGCTGGCCGATCAGCTCGCGCAGTGTGTCAATTTGAATTCAAAAGATAAATTACTGGATCTGGGCTGTGGTCAGGGTGCAAGTTTATTGCACTGGCAACAGCACTACCGAGTGCAATATCTAGCCGGTGTCGAATTACAAGCGGCTTGCGTGGCCACTATTCAGCAACATCTGCCAGAACTGAATGCCATCTATCAGGCCTCGTTTCTGCGTTTAAACGAATTACAATTTTCCCAGCGTTTTAATGTGGTGCTGTGTCTGGATGCAGCTTATCACAGTCCGGTTCCGTTACTTTTGCAACAAATCAGCAGTGTTTTAAAGCCAAATGCACGAATTGGTTTTCATCATCTGGTGTTATCGGAACGTTGGCAAAATTTGAATTCATTTCAAAAGCGTAAATATCAGCTGTTACTGAAATCTGCCGATATAAATTTAAAAGAATTAATGTCTGTTGGTGCACTGTATGCGTGTCTGGATCGTTTTGAATTTAAAAATATTCAGATTCAGGATCTATCCGAGCCGGTATTTTCTGGCTTTGCGGATTATGTACAAAAAACTTTGAATTCAAAACAAGCCGGTCATCATATTCAAGGCTCAGGCTTGGATCATTTTAAAATTCAAATGACAGCAAAGCTATGTCAAAAATTATATCAGGAAGGGATCGTGAGATATGTGCAGGTAACGGCACAATCGAAGGACTAGAAACAGTCAAGAATACTTAGCTTAAAACATAAGGCTCAGAAACATCAAAGCCTCACTAAAAAGCGAGGCTAGGATATGGTGCCGGCACACGGATTCGAACTGTGGACCTACTGATTACAAGTCAGTTGCTCTACCAACTGAGCTATGCCGGCATGGTGGAGTGCATTTTACAGAAATTCATTCGCTACGCAAGCCAAAAAATAACCGTTCAAGCTATTTTGGTACGATTTACCGTTTTTCCGGTTCATTCTATCTAAACTGTCTTTTATCGAAAGATCAAGAAAACGCCCATATAGGCAGATATGGGCGAGGGTGAATGTACAGGGTTTAGTATGGGTCAATCGCTTAAAAGGGATTATCGCTTTTTTAGGATCTGGTCTAATTCTTGTGCACATTCCTCTAAAGTAAAGGCCATATCAAACTGCATTTGAGGTTTGAGTTCTTGAGCGAGGCTTCTCCACTGTTCGATGAGTCTCAGAGCTTTTTGAATTTTATGTTTATTGATGTCTTTGGCAATGGTTGGGGTATAACCGCCACGTTTTGCATTTTTGATCTGTTTTGCATAGTTTGCGCTGTTATTCATGTTCGCTCTCCGAATAGCAGTGTATCTATTTAGCTTTAAGTTTAAATGGCTCGATCAATCCTGTATTTCTTTCTATTTTATGGTTTTTATTCTCCTCTCAGCACCTCTGTAGGCACCATAACATAGCTTTGATGACAATAGAATTAAGCTATTTTTATGCCAGTTTTTAAATTGAACCTAGAAAAGCACGGAAGCTTAAGAAAAATTTAAATATGGTGGAATAATCGTCTTAGAACAGCCATATTCCTTAGGTCATAGTAACTTTAATCATGGTGGTGATGGATTGTTTAATGATTCTAAGCAGATGCGAATTTGAATTTCAGGCAATAAAAAAACCCGAATCATGTGATTCGAGTTTTTAAATTCTGGCGGTGAGAGAGGAAGTCATAATTATGATATAAGATGCTGAAATATATAATAATAAATTTATATAATTTTAAATATACCGACAAATATACCGACAAGTGAAAAAAGTTGTGGAGTTGCTACACGTATCGTCAATTAGATTCCTTAACTCTCGATTTGGGTAATTTTATATATTGAATGAGTTTAATAGCAGAAAAAAATATAAATGGTTTTACTGTTTCTTCCAATTTTTTTACTGGTCGAGTAATTCGAATAGTTGGGTAACTTTATGGTAACTGTTGTAAGTTATTTTAGATATATTGAGCTGAGTATCTTTGAGCTAGTTACTGAATTGTATTGAGTAATTTACTTATTCACATTTCAAAAGTTATTTTTATTTATCATAGTATTTTCTTTAATCATAAAAAATAGGGGGTTATATGGGGCTTATCTTTCTAGTCATTCATGCAGTTGTTTCTTTTGCTATCGGTAAAGTAGTTGTTAATTCAAAACCAGAAATAGCCAATTGGTCGATAAACAAAAAACAAGCTGTAGCAATAGTCTGGTTTTTCTTAAGCATATTGGTGTGGTTGGGCTTTTGGAAAGCAATAATGCAATTAGACTTCGCTATTGAGAGTCATCTCTTTATGAGTATTGGTACGTCAATTATTATGGGTATGATTTTTTATCACGCTTTAACCCCTAAAAAACAAACAAGATAAAAACAAAAAAAGCCGGTATTACGCCGGCTTTTTTAAATTGATTACTTCTTCGGTAATAGTATCCCATACATCCCACACCACTCTAGATAATAACAGTCAAGGGTAGTGTTACATGGGTTTGATTAATTGCTCTAAGTGCTATCGCTGGTCTAGGTACGGGTTGTATTCACTCATCCACTCTAATCCTTTTACTGTTTTTCGCTTCTCTTGCCATGACTGGTTAGATTTATTGAAGTTTGTTTCAGCTAGTGTCTGATTAAATTTGATTGGATAACGTGGGTTTTCCTTGTTGTACTCTTGGATCTCCTGCTTAACGGCGCGAACTTGAGTGCGGTCTCCAGATTCAAGCGCATTCACATAGCGTTCTTTCCAACGTGCATTGACGTAGGTTTGTGCTGATTTATCTTTCAGCTCCATGCCACGGAATCGACCTTCTTTAGCAATGCTGGCTGGCTGTGCATCAAGCATCTTAATAATACCTTCCCATGCTTCAACATCGTTTGTCTTAACTCCGGTTTTCATATTGCGATAATCACCAGTGGTTGCAGCAATAGCACCTTGCCCCACGCTTGTAATCGCTTTAGGTAGTAATTGCACACCAGATTGACCATAGGCACCCACTTGAGCCAGTGCAACGGATTCCTTCACCTTCTCAAGTAATCCACCGATAGGACCTGCAATCTGTGAAATCTCGGAAGATTTCATATAATCACTGGTGGTTGGGCTGAAATATGCAGTCGCAGGAATTAAGTCACCCATACCCATACGACCCTTAACATCAATCAATGGGTTTAAGTTGACGATACCATCCATTAAGACAGTATTTACGCCATTACCCAGCGTTTGACCTAACGCATCCTGTAAAGCTATTTGAATCTCACGTTCGGTATTAACTGGTTTACCCATTAAACCGCCGGCAGTTTCAACAACATCTAGAATATCGCGTACAAACGGCAAGCCAGTCGTACCAGAAAGGGCCATTAAAATTCCCAGCATGGTTAGGATGGATCTGGATACACCAAAACCGACTAATGCGGCCATTTTCTTTTTAAACTCGTCATCTTCGCCGCCATACAAGCCAGCTTTTTGCATTCTGACCATCTGTTCGATATATGCAATCATAAATTGCTTATACATCATCAGTGCGCTACCGATGTTGCCACGTGCTAAACGTGGTCGGTTGCCTTTGTTGTAGATACCTTGGGTTTCTTGAATAGTTCTGACGGCGAAGTCATACGCATCTTTAAAGCCTAGTTTCTCTAATTTGGCTTGGCCCAGACTTTCGGCCACGTCCAAGGCTGCAAACAATGAAGTACGGCGGTTGACCGTTTCAGACGCTTGAGCAAATAAGCCAGACGCATGGCTGATTAATTGCCATGTACTCGCACCAAGGCCAGACTTACCACGCTCTAGGCCCTGCATCATCCATGTGTTTTGTGGGTCCAAGTGGCCTTCTTTTCTGGCACGTTCATAATGGTCTTTATACTTCCGATCCATTGCATCGGTGCCTTTTCTCCAAGTGATAACCGCTTTACGGAAGGCTCTTAGAATAGTTCCTTTGTCTCTGCTGTACTGCATCAAGTAAGGGAAGGTTTGCAATAGTGGCTGGGTTAAGTTCACCACACCAAACATGGCTGAGAATCCCATATACCAAACAAACGCAAAGTTTTTAACTGCTGCAAGTTCTTCCTGGGTATCCAGTGAGTAATCACGTAACCGGATTGCGTCCTCTTGAAAGGCCGGATCTTCGATATTTGTGATTGATTCATCAATGGATGGGTTGTAGCTCTGGTTTGCTGAATAACGCGCATTCGACATAACAAACGATGCTAGGACGCGCTTTAAGTCACTATCAAAACCATCAACCCCCTGGCGTTTCAAAAGTCGTTTAAGTGCAGGGTTATTCTGGACGGCGTACTTGATATACGCTGTTTCAGCATCACCAATCGGTAAACCTGATTCTTTAGCGAATAACGCCACGGTTTCAGGACTTACGCCCTGGAACAGTTTGTGTTGTAACTCATTAATCTGACCTTGCTCAATTTCATAACCGGCTGGAATCTTCGACTGGTCATAGTTCCGATAGAATAAATTGCGTTCAGATTCACTTTCGAAGTGTTGGCGATATGCAACTTCCCCTGTGGTTGGGTTGTAGATCCGCACAAAATACTTACCAAAACGCATTAGCGGTACATAGCCTTGATCTTTCAGATCGTTGGCTTTCTTAAATACCCGGTCAATCGCTTCAATTGCAGCCTGTCTAGCTTCTGCCTTCTCTGGTTTACCCTTGGTCAATGTATCTATGCGTTTTAGGATCTCATTGTAATGGTCCACAATATCCAGATCTTGAGCGGCCAGCTCCAATACTTCCTCATTGGTTCCGCCCAGGTGTTTATAGATATTTGAGAAGGTTGTATTTGCAAAGGTGTCTAATGACGTATCAATTGCATCACGAACCTCGTTATATAGGCCAATCTGGTCATCATCAAAACCTAATTGCTTTAATTCCTTAACTGAATGACGTTCTGAGTTATCCATTAAGGTGTTTTCAAACATCAGATCGCCAACTTTCTTCAAGTCTTTATCAACTTTGGCCTTGTCAATTTTTCCACCAGAAAAGGTATGTCCAATTGTGCGGCCAACTCGTTTGACTTCCTTCCAGTAATCTTCGCCTTGCTCCAATTGAATAAGCACGTTCGGGGCAACGTCCATTGACTTACTACTGGCAAAAGTAACGTGATTGATTTTCCCCTGGACTAAATCAAAAGTCTTTTTAAATTGCCCTGTTTCATCCCTTAATGACTTATGCAGCATGGTTTGGAATAGGTTGAGCGTTCGACTGCTCAGGGTTTTTGCACCTTCGGCACCACGTAAAGACATTTGACCAAAAGCGGTTGACGCTGCTTTGTCTAAAAGCTCGCGCTGTTTAGTTTGACTCATGTTTTGAGGATTAGTTGTGCTTCCTCGACTATAACGGCGTTCGCCTTTTGGTGGTGTTGGCGGCGTTCCCTTAGAAATAGTTTTAATCATGCGTTCAGCAAGGGCAACCATGTCGTTAGAGTTAAGTTTTAGGTTTAATCCTAGCCTATCTACCGCCCACGCCTTAACTGCGCTTAAAACGCGGTTTATAAGCTTCTGTGCTGGCCCTTGGTTTTGCTGATTCCTTGCAGCTACGGTGATTAAGTACGGTAAATATTCATCAGCTTGTACCTGTGCATCAGATTCACGCTCTGCTAATCGCTTGGCTTCGATTGCATCGGGGTTTCCAGACTTCACCAGACGATTAAATTCCGACATTAAATTATCGTACGCACTGGCTTTAAGTACACCCTGCATCCCAATGTGGCCGCCTAACTCGTGTAGGAATACCGGTACGATGTTTTCTGCTGTGATTGCATCGGCAACCAGTGTTACACGGCCATTTTCTGCAAAGCCTTCCACCCCCTGCTCAGTATGAGTAGGCACAATGCTTAAAATGCCTTTTTGCTCAAGTTGCTGAATTGTGTCCCCACCAAAACGACTTACAAGCTCTGCACGTACCTGATTTGGATTACTGCCTTGGACTTTTTGATTTTTTGTCCGACTACGTAACGGCGAATCACTACCAGAAGTTGATTCTTGCTTACGCTTGTCATCAACCTGTCCTACTTCATCTTTTTCTGGACTTGATAAACTGGCTGGTTGATTTGAAGGGCTTCTTTCGATGTTTTCGCTTGAGCTAGTTGTTGTTCGTATTGCGGAAATTGTTCCTGGTACTCTAAAGGCATTGCCTGAAACTCTTTCAGAAGTTCCTTCTTCGTTAAATCGGCCACTGCTTCTTTGCTTGATTTGCCCATTGTCATTAGCTGCTTCCTTTAAAACATTATTAAAAATTGTGTCGAATCTATCCAATATACCAATCTGACTCAATATCTCTCTGGAACTGGATTCCGCACCAAATACTGTAAACATCTCATGAGGGTAGGAGGTGAATATTGCATAGTTAATTCGATCTAGAACATCTGGATCTATATCGTCAACGCTTTCTCGATTATTGCTCCAAATCATCTCTTTAAATTCTTCTAAGCGTTCAAGTTGTTCTGGTGTGAGTTTATTTGTATCAATATGTTCTTGGGTAGCAGCATGAATCAGTTCATGATTAATTAATTCAGGCAATGTACCTTTCCATTCAGAAGAACGTGGATAAATATAAGAGACACCAGAATCAATTGAATAAAATCCACCTTCCTGTAATTGATCAGAAATAGACTGAATAATTGGATCAGAGCTATTAACTAAATCAGAAACAATATGGACTCGTACATCAGGATTTAGTTTTGCAAGCTTGGTTAATAATTCTTTGTCATATAGCACATTGGTTTTTACCTTATCTGTTTTCAGACTAGATAAGTCATTCAAAATATCCCCTAACTTGTGTACTTGATCCATAAGTTCACGTGGGATGCTATGGATTATTCCTGATTCGCTATGCTGAATATCATCAAGAGGGTCTTTTAAGAAGTGGTCACGTACAACTGAATCCACTGTTTTAGGTGTAGATTGCTTAGCATTATTCATATCAGAAATACTTGATTCATACTGTTCCTGTTCTGACTCGAGTTTTTCACGTAATACAAACTGTGACGGCGCAAGCTGCGCAACTTCATGTGTATCTGATAATTCTTTCTTCTTAATTGCTGTGGTGGCGGCTGATTTATTGGCAAATGGCTTATTGTCAGATTCTCGACCAATATCATTCTTTTTTATGGTGTCCGGTGTATCGTTCCTTTGAAATGGAGGGTGGGGGAGGTCTGCCAGTGCTAGTTCTTCGCTACCTGATTCTAAACTATCATCTTCTGACTTTGCCTTTTCACGCAATACAAACTGTGACGGTGCCAGCTGCACAACTTCATGTGAGTTATCTAACCCTTGTTTTTTAATCGTAGTTTTTGCTGCGGTTGCAGTGGCAAAAGGCTGATTATCAGACTTACGGCCTACATCACCCTTTTTCATTTCTTCTGGTGCTGGTGTGTCTAATACAGAATTTTCCGCAGGTGCTTGCTCCTTCTGGTTGCTTTGGTCTTTTTTGTCATACCAATAATCTTCTAGGAATTTACCCAGGCTTTCAGGGGTTGTTGCACCACTGAATGCAATATTCCCCAGAACATCTATAATTTGTAAACGACCATTTTTTTCTTGAAGCTTAAAAGCTGTATCTTGGCCGTTACGTTTTACAATGGTTCCATCTGATTTAATAGATCTGCCGTACTGTTTTGCCAGGTCATCATACTTTTGAAATCTATTTTTAGATCCTTGATCTGGGGGGGTGTCTGAAATAGTGGGTGTTACACCGTTATTTTCTGTCTGATCTTTTTGACGCAATACAAAATTAGACGGCGCAATCTCAACAACTTCATGTGTTTTTTCCACATCACGAAGTTTTAAACCTCGATTTGCAGCATTCTTGCTTAAAAATGGTTTTCCATCAGATCCTCGTCCAATATCGCCAGATTTTATACCTTCCGGTGCATCATTTTTCTGAATGCCACTTTCGTCTGTTTTTTGCTCAATCTGTATTTGCGCTAGTTTATCTGGCTCCGGCGTAAGCTCCGGTGTATCGGTTTTAAGCTCCGGTGTAGTGATTGTATTGATCGCCTTAACAATGTCCGAAACCTCTGCTAAGACTTCCGCACGTGGACGGCCCTTATTAATTTCATCCTGGATAAGCTTTGGCTTAGCCTTTGGGTTGTTCAAATGAGCATCACGGACCTGATCAGCAAAGCTGTCTGTTGGTTGTACTGGATCAGTTTGTTTATCACTTGGCGGCACAGCATTTAATAACTCGTCAAATGCTTCATCACTATGAAAGTCCGTTGCTGGATCTGCGGCCTGTACTGGCTCAACTGGACCTTGTGATGGTGTGCCGATAGGTGGAACGGCATTAAGTAGATCATCAGATTTCTGATCGCTTCCAAAACCCTCAACCGGTGCTGCTGATTTGGGCTGAACAATTACCTGGCCTTCGCCCTTATTAATAATTTCATGGCTATCTTTTAGGCCGTTTGTTTTTACGAAATCATTTGCTCTCACGTAATTTGTGAAAGTTTTAGGTTTATTGTGATCTGGCTGTGCTGTTGGGATTGGCTGTACTGGCTGCTGTACTTCTTTTGGATCAATAACATCAGGTACATTGTCTGCATTCAGGCTATCAACATTTACTGGACCTTCTGAAAAGTTCGATAAATTAGGATCTGCTGGGGTTGGCTGCACAATATTTTCAGGTTTATAGCCAAAATCGCTTAGGTTTGGATCATCTGGAATGATGCCCTGCTTTTTCACAATGATCAGCGTACCGTCATCCGCAATTTCAATATCATGAGATTCAGTTAAGCCATTAATACGCACATAATCATTTGCCCTTGTTGGATTTGAGAATGCTACAGGTTCATCAAAATCAGGATCTAGTGCTGATTTTTGATTAGGATTAATCGGCTCAAAGGTGATTGGGTCCACTTCAACCGGATTACTGAACAATCCTCCATCTTGCGGCTGGATCTGCTGTTTGACATGGTTATTCACAATACTGGATACAGACGGCTTTTTCGGTTTTCCTGCCTGTGAATAGCGCGTAATGGATTGAATCAGCTCTTGTGCCTGGTCTGTGTCGATATTACCCAGCGAAACGGCGTTCATTACCACGTTATGCGCTGCGGCTACATCACCGGTCATTGTGAGGGTAAATACATCAGCTCGAATAGGATCTGTCTGAATTGCCTGTGCTTCTTCTGGTGTGATATATCCATTGCTCACACTATCCATCACCAGATTTGTGGTATTTGCCATGCCCTGATTAATTGGCGTGGCCTGTGGTTGTTCTGTTGGTTGTGGTTGTACTTCTGGCTGCACCTCCGGTTGTACTTCCGGTTCTACTACTGGCGGCTCCTGTTCGTGTTGTTTTGGTGGTTGATACTGTGCCGCAAAACGCTCTACAAAATACGGCGTATCAATACCGTACTGATCATAAGCAGCTTTAACCTTGCTGGCTTCTGCACCAATATTATTCAGGTTGTCTTGTGCGCTTTGGAGTGCTGCCGGATCGTTAAGCTGCATGGCATCTGCCAGCTCTTTACGTGCTGCGGCTTCTTCCTGGCGCAATGTGTTGGTCTGGTTGCGTAATTGCTTCGCCACGTCCTTGGCTTGGCTGGTTGGTGATCCACCGGTAGCAGACTGCATACCACCACCCATGATACCGCCGACCAAGCCTTCTTCTAAAATGGTCTGGCCGACCTTGCCATAATCAACCGGTGTACCGCCAATATTGGCCGATGCAGCTTGAGCGCCATACTCACCAATACCGCCCTGTAAACCTTCCTCTAGGGCCTGTTTACCCACCATTTTGGCCGCTGCTTTGTTGGCTGCAATGCTCATATCCGGTACAAGTTTAGCCATGCCGGTACGTGGGACCTGTTGCATTTCACGCTTAACCAAAGCTGAATCTACACCGCCGCCAGTCAATGCCTTACCGATCTTGCTTGTTGGTGCATTTTTCAGAATGCCAGATCCAAGGACGGCACCAGATGGAGCAATAAACCCAATAGCTGTCATAGCTGCGCCATATTTATTCGCGGCCTGTTCTGAAAGTGTATCTAAAGTTGCTGCATGGGCTTGTTGACGTGCCTGATTAATGCCTAGACCGCTGTTTAATTTTTCTTGGAAAATTTGCTCAAATAGCGGATTACCTTGCAGCTTCTCCCAGCTTGGGAAATCACGCTCAAGGTTTTCTGTCGCGTTACGGCGTACTTCACCATAGTTCTGAGTATGCTCTGCGGCCACACCAGCACCCACACCAAGGTAAGGGGCTGCGGCTTTGGTGGCATTGAATGCGCCAGCACCCTTAGAAACAATCTTAGCTACACCAAATGGTGCTGCCATAGATGGAACGGATTGTATTGCACCAGTAGATAGCTGCGATACCTTTCCATGCTTGCCGGCTTGTAGTTCTTTTTGGAAGGTGGACGCACTATTTTCATATCCTTTTCTAAGGTTTTTGCCGTAATCAGCAACTTTAGCGAAAATAGAATCCTGTTCGTTCTCCCTAATATCACGCACAAAGCCAGCGGCACTTTCAATTGTGCTGCCTACGCCCTGCCCAAACAGGTTCCCGATAGTTTCGCCAGTAGACTTAATGGCATCTTTGATGATCGGCAAATTACTGCCAGTCTTTACGGCTTCTTGAACGGCCTTGTCTGCTCGTTTGTCCTTGGCAAAGCTGCGGCTACTCTGTCCGGCTTTCGGCAGTAGGCCAGCACTCTGCATGACTTTATCAGTCTGTGAGTACCATTTTTCACGTGCCTGAACAATTGCGGTGTCATTTGCACCGCGCTCGACTAGTGCAGGGACTACTTTGTCTTGAAATAAATGATTACGCTGACTAATTACCTGGCTTGCATCAGCGCCGTCTTGTGCTGCTTTTGTAGCTAAATTGATAAAGTGCTGGTTAATATTCACAGTAAAACCTCTTAGTTAATTGGAATTACTGCCTGTTGCGGTTGCCAAATACGGCAAAAATTGAAGATGCTGCTTTATTATTTTATAAGTATATTTTAAAAGTTAAGGTTTGACATTTATTTGAAGTGTAATATATAGCTGTTACACATTTTTAACTTCTATTATCGCTGAAAAGCCCCTATGCCTCTAATAAGCATAGGGGCTTTTTCAACTCTACAAGATAAAAAATTATTAGTAATTTTCACATGAATAAATTAATAATTTTGCATGTCTAAAGTGTAACATTTTGCCAATAAAAAGCCGTTTAGCCATACTAAAAGGTACTCTATTAAAGTGTGCTTCATGGGGTTGTTTGCTAGAACCCCTAAAAGCCCTCTAAAACAGCTATAAAAAAATAGAAAAAACATAGGTAAATATTTGTTTTATATTATTAAATTTTAATTTAGGGTTGTTTTGTGGTTGATAGGTTTTGTATAAGCTCATTTTATATGTTTTTTTTTGGTATTTTATGCCAATAAATATTAATAATTCCCACCTTGCTTAATAGGTTTTTTTTCTAAATTTTTGCTATTTATTAAAGTTTAATTCGGGATCTGGCGTGTTTATAAAATACGGCGTTATTAATAAATCTTTTCAGCTTTTATTGATACTTGTTTGTAGTGTTGGAGGTTGGTTGCTGGTGGTGATTATGCTCAATTCTGATGTTGTTAAACTGAATATGGTAATAATTGTGCTGTGGACAGGATTCTTAGTTTAAGGGTCACGATCTGATAAGCTCATGACAATTGCTTGATTTACGTTTGGCACAGAACTTTTTCTTATTCTGTCTGTCTACTCATGTATATGTATTTTTTGAAGTGGACATAGTGGACAAGGTGTACATAATTAACTATGTATATGTTTTTAAATAATTAATTAATTCAACTTACATGTGGTTTTAGCTAATAAAAAAGTGGACACATAAAGTAGTAGAAGTGGACGAGATCTATTTACCTTAAATAGTGCCCACCTTATGTCCACTTATTAAGATGTATATATTTATATAAAGTGGACATAATAATATTTATATATAACAGTATATTAACTGAAATAAATATCTGTATGTCCACCTTGTCCACCACGTCCACCTTATAGATATTAATTTATATTTCGCTATCTAAGTTCTGCATAGCTTCTACACTAAAGTGCATCATCCGGGGGCGCGTTCCATCGGGTAGGTTATTACCAGGCTTCTTCACGTACAGCTTTTTTTCCCCTTCGGAAAATTCCTTGATCCATCCATGCTTAATCAAGACCTTTTTGACGTTTGCCTCATTCATACCTATGCATATTTCCTTCTTAAACATAGTAGGTGACACAAGATAAACTTTTTCACTTGGGTCGTAATAGCCGACACGATTGTGGATACGTTGTCGGATGACTTCGCCGTCTGGCTGTCGGATTACGGTTAAGTCTTCAAAGCGACTGGTTCCATTAGATTCAAAAAAGGCTTTAATATGCTCCAGAATCTTTGTTTCCTCCATGTTTTCACCACCACCTAAACTATTTAGCCAAGTGCTAAAACATTGCGCTACTGCCTCAAATGCGCGTCCCTGTTGCCAGCCCGTAATACCTGCTAATGTTGCTAACTCTCCAGCAGCAGCGACCAAGGCAAAACGGCGTAAAACACGGTTAGCCTGCCCATTCTTTGTCTGGGTGTGTTGCTCAATAAAACTATCCAACAGTTCCTGTGCCTTTATCATTACCATATCTTTATCGCTGGTGAGATATTCAAGCCACTTAATACCGGCATGACCGTAATGTGCTGATGCTAGTTCATTAATGCGGTTACCAATATCTTGAGGTGCTATACCGTAGTTAATGCAATCAAATACGCCGTAGCCTTTACCTGCATCACTTGGAATATGTGCAAAGCGAAGCAACAAGCCTGCATCAAGCTCAATATTTCCACGGCGCAAATGCTCCTCAAGTGTTACTTCACCAGTAGAGGTATACATAAGGCTAAATTGCTTGGCATCTCGGTTTTTACCTGATTTTGTACTTCGTGCCTTTCCTTGTCCACCTGTCAGCATATAGACAATATCTGATACGGCTTTCGGCGCAGCTTGGCGTAGCTCATCAAGATTCAGAAAACTATCATTTCTTAATTCAGCTTCATTTTCTAAAGCGTTATCTGTAGTCCTCCAAGACCTGGATATATGCTTAGGACTTCCCCATACACTACAAGAAGCCTTGGTAATCGTACTTTTTCCATCGGTTGAGGATCCATAGATATGAAAGCCGCCACTTTCAGCACCTAAAGGCAAAACCAGTTGCCCTGAAAATGCACATGAAAATGCCAATACTGCTAATGCATGAGGTTCAATTAATCTACTAAGATCCTGCCACTCTCCAAAGCTTCCAGCAACTGTGTAAGGACTTGGACTTTCACTATGAAAAAGTAGTTCCTCACCTTCACTATTACCATAGGTTTTATTAGGTGTAGCAAAACAATATCCATGCCATCCGGCCCGATCTACACATCTAAAACGCTGTTCTATTGGATAGTCCTGAATATAGCTGATAAATACACTTTTCTTATGGGCTTGGCGCGGTGGCATCAATCCGTGACTGGCAATAATCTTGAACACTTCCTGCGCTTCACCCATAAAATGCTCGTAAGGAATAAGCAGGCGGTGCAACGTATTGTCTTTATCGTAGAATTGAATAACACGTTTCCAGTTATCATTATTCAAGCTTCGCGCTTCACCTAGAATAGTTACCGAATAACAGATAAATGTCCGTGTTTGTTTGAGTTCGCCGTTTTCATCTCTCTTTTCCTTTACAAGGTATAGGCCATTGTCCATGATGTGTAAAAATGAATCATCTTCCATCTTGAACGGTTTGGCTAAATGGCCTTTGGGTAGATTAGTCTTTTCTGGTAGGGCCTCAATAGCTAAATCAAGAAAATACAGCACATCACTTAAACTTTCATACTGTGTCAATTCAATCAGAAATTCACTTACACCAATTTTTAGATACTGGCTAAGCAATCTAACCGCCGTGTTTTGTTCCAATGCCTTGAATGACTCAAGGTTTATATGCTCAGGTCTGACAGGTAGATATAACTTTGTATAGCCTGCCTTCGATAGCTGATTAATCACAAACTGGATTTGCTCAAAATCAAATGGCTTGAGTTCTGTTTGATGTTTATTGCATAGGGTAGGTAGTAGCACCAATACAACGGCGTAACCAGTCTGTGCGACCTTAAAAAATGATTCTAGGTTGCAGGTAATAATGACAGGCTTAGCATGGTCAAAATCACCATACCTTGCAAAGCCTTTAGCTAATCCATCAGGCATGACAGTCACACGCTGACCATCCTGCATGACGGCGCACTGTACAAGCTCCAATTGCCCATCATAGATAGGCAGAATCAAAGGCTGTTCATAGGTAATGCCGTTTATATCCACACTGCCAGTATCAACATGGATTGGCTGTTCTGGGCTGCCAAAACGCTGTACTAAGGCATGTGATAAATAAGCATCATCAAACGATACAAGTTGCTCACAGTGCGCTAGAATGTCAGCAGGCTTATCGGAGTCTTGCTGCAAGTTTTGGGCGGTGTTATTCACAGTAACACCGCCTTTTTATTATCTAATAAATAAATACGTTCATTATGTTTCTTCTGCCATTTATCCCAAAATACACAAGAGACATTTTCCATTGCTTTGTCAGTATGCAAGGCTCCAGTAATAAAATCAAAATTAAGATCTGGGTATTTTAACTGAGCGGCATTCTTAAACTGATCGGCTTCCTCAAAAGAATAAAAAGGGATATTCCAATTACCTAAAGGATAAGCAATTTCACTATTTACAAGGCCAATAGCCACATAAGAGCAATAACTTCTGTCATCGGACATTACCTTAATCCATGTTTGTATTTTTTCTTTTGATTGGGATTCAAGATTAACAATCGATTCAGTATTGATTTGATTAGGCATGATTAATGCGCTCCTTGTGTTTGTTGAGGAGCTTTACCATTCACGACCAAGTGAGGGTGGCAAAGCTGAAAAGGGTTGGTCGACAGGTACACAAGAGACCTGCACACTCGAAGGTGTCCCTCTCCAGCTTCACCATAAAGATGCAGAAGCATAGAGATTTTACGCATAAAAAAAGTCCGAAGCGGACTGTATGCGCTTGTGTATTCATAGCCGACCAAAGCTAATTCAGTGATTTTGCACTGAACGGAATCAATATAGCCAAAGATTATTGATTTGAAAAGCCGTAGGGCGAAAATATTTTGAAGATTTATATTCACTCTCCAAACCTCTTAGCCAAGATTTGCATACCTTTTGGCAATATGAAGAACTCAGTCTGTGTGTAGCTATATGGCTGCCCCGAGGCTTTTACACCTTCTTTGAGTGAGTATTTGGTTTCACAGTACCCACGGTTTTCACTGTAATAAGTTGAAGCCCTGGCATTGTTTAGATAGCGGTCCCAATTATGTTTTCTAAGCCATTCAGCTAATACTTGTTGCTTAACATCCAAAATCTTACATGCCTGCTGGAACTTCACGCCATGTTCAGTATGAGTAATTGTTTCGATTGCCTTCGATAACACCATATTTTCAGTACTGAGCTGAATGTTTTGTTCAGCATAGCCCAGCAATAGGTTCCGCAATTGCGCTGGATTATTAAGATCCGGTAGTTGTGGCTGCGCTGTTACAGTATCAAAGGTGCGAATAACTTTGAGATGAAAGGCTGCACTAATCCACATGGCATATGCATAGACCAATTCTTTTACAACATATGTCCCTTGTTCTGAACCACCCCTAATTGTGGATACCGGCTCAATATTTACCGATGATGGATTTCCATCATCGACCAATTCAGCAATAAGTTCTTGTGTCTTGTCATTTTGTAGAAAATTAGATGGCTTGTTTTTTACGTCACCACCACTTGCCTTATGTAAATCATTCAGGCTGTAACGACCATATTGATCTTGGTGAATTAAAGCGCCGTCAATATTGATTTGATGTACAGAGGATCTGGTTAATAAATTTGCAGAAGCATTCATAATTAAGCCTCCAATCCTTTTGAAGCCATCCATGCTTCAATATCTTCAATGCGCCATGCGGTGATGCGCTCGGTTAGCTTGATCGGGGCAGGGAACTCGCCAGCACGTACTTTGTCCCAGATTGTTGTTTCTCCCATTGGGAGTAAGCCTTGACGCTCAGGACGTGCCTTGATTATTCGAGTTGTTCCATCTTTGGCAGTGTACTTGCGTTCCTTGCGTGGTGCAGTAGTCGCAAGGTGCGACATGCGGTAAAAACCTTTTGGTGCTGTAGTTTGTTGATGGGTAGACATAAAAAAACCTCTAACTATGTACCGTATTGCAACGGCGTTAGAGGTAGTTTGGTTTGGATTTTATTTGATTAGTATCAATGTTCTAGCTAACTTAAATATTTACTAGCTGTTTTTAATATCTGCTAGCAAAAATCATTTTTTTGATTTTATATAGCTTCTTAAATGGCTGTATACAGTGTTGTAAGGTAATTTAATTTCCTTCAAATTAAAAATATCCTCTGCACATTTGGAGGCTTTCCCCCATTTTTCTGTATCCCATAATTCTTCAATGTGCTTAAAGGCTTGCTCATTATCTTTCTTATAATTATCAGCTTTTGCCTTGCCTCCAGCAGAAGCCACATTCTTATGATATTTTTTTTGTAATTCTGGATTGCGAAGAAGCTTGTTTCTAATTGATTTTGAATCATTTAATAGGTCATGTAGATAACGAGTTAAATCAATGGATTGCTCTACCATTTCGAAAATTGCATTAATTGAACAGTACTTCCAAAACAACATATTCAGTCCCATTAAATCAAATCTCAGGCTAGAGTAATCTAATGTGGTTATACCATTCGTAAGTGAAGGGGGAATTATTCCTTTAATGAATCCTTCACACATCTCATCATAGAAGTTTTGATATTCTGCAAAATTAAAAGCATGTTTACCTCTCTCTTTAATATTAATTTTTGTGCTGTAATCAATCAAGAAACTAGACGTATAAAGCTTTTCTAAATCCTTAAAACTCTCTTTGTTTTTTAACTCAATTAAATTTGAATAATATAATAAATAAATTAAGTATTGTAATTCGCCAAAGGAGTCATGAACCCTCAGCATTCCTTTGATTTTTTTTCTTTCTTCATCTAAAGAATAATATTGAAAACACTTTTTTGTATATTTTTCTATTAATACATTTAATTCTTTTGGAGTTAATATCTCGAATTGACTATCTGGCTTGCACAAATGTGTATTCTTTCGGTTTGATGCTTTCGCAATACCAATAATTTCATTTAGAACTTGAGTCTTCAAAGAAAGATTATAGGTATATATTTGATTTAAATATTGCACTTTGCCTCCCACGGCGCACCCAGAAGCAGTCAGGTAAACAAGTTGGGTACTTGCTTGTCGGATGCCTCCTATACCTGACTATTCAATAATACCAAAAATTATGCTGTCTTGGCGTTCGGTTTGAATTGAATCAAATTTTCACCATCATTATTTGGCTTAAACCTTGATACATCTCCGCCTTGACGAAGTGTGTCCAGATAATCCGACCATAGCTGCATCATTTCGCGTCTACGGCGTAAAAACTTAGTGCGGTTGTAAGCTGTACCATTTGGGTCTTTAACCTTGTGTGCAAGCTGGTGTTCCACAATGTCGGTTCTGTATTCTATTTCCTCATCGAGCAGCGTTCTCGCCGTTGCTCTGAATCCATGTACTGTGTGCTGCCCTTTAAAACCTACTCGTTTTAATACTTGGGTCAGAGTGCCGTCACTCATGCACTCAGATGAAGTTTTGACGCTTGGAAATACATATTTTGAAGTCGTCCGCAGTTCCTCAAGTTCCTTGAGAATGTCATAAGCTTGAATTGATAGAGGCACTATGTGGTCTTGATTTGTTTTACTTGCTGCAAATGATAAGCATCTGTTTTCAAAATCTACCGATTCCCACAATAAGGTTCTGACTTCCCCTGGGCGCTGATAGATATATGCTGATAACTTTATTGCTAACTCGGTTCTGATCCGTGTACGTGGAAAGTCTTTGGTTAAGCGCCATGTTTTGCGAAGTAGATCGGCTAACTCTCTCTCGTCAGTCACAGCATTATGATTGCCCTTAGTTGGCTGAGGTAGGCTAATGTCGGGAGCAGGGTTATAAGTGATGATTCGGCGCTTTAATGGAAGTTTAAGTACCATATTTATAATTGACTTCACACGTCTAGCCGATTCAAGCGCACCACGTTCAACAAGTGCATCGGTCACATCACGCTCCAGTTGCTCAGTGGTTAGTTGTACTACTGGCAACTTACCAATAAAGGGGAGTATGTCTTTATCAAGTTTGCGTATTGTTTCACTGTCTACCTTTCCCTCACGTCTGCGAAGCTCTAACCATTCCGTAGCAAATTTATGAAAAGTGTTCTCTAAGGTTTCAAGCTGCTCGCGTTTTTTATTATTCCGTTGCTCGGCTGGGTCGATGCCATCTGCCAGCAGCTTTTTAAATTCTTCTCTCTTTATTCGAGCTTGTTCAAGGCTAATGGTTGGATAAGTACCAATTGCAAGGGTGTTATATTTTTGCGTCACTGGTCGACGGTAATCCATGCGCCAATACTTCGCTTCGGTATCATCAATCAATAAATACAGGCCACCGCCGTCTGGGTGTCTTTGCTTCTTTGCACCATTTACATCAAAGCTAAGGTTCTTAACCCCTTTAGCAGTCAGCTTATTAGACTGTTTTGCCATTCTGATTTCTCCTAGTTGTCGGTACAAAATCAGCATTTCTTTGGATTGATGGTCAAAATTTAGCTGAATTGAGTTTATACCGACAAATATACCGACAAAGTTGTCGGTATACTACCGTTATCCATCGTAGTGTATCGGGCATAAAAAAAGACTCAACCCCTTTGGAATCAAGTCTTTTACACTACGGCGGACTACCGTAAACATCGAATTTGGCGGTGAGAGAGGGATTCGAACCCTCGAAACGCTATAAACGTTTACACACTTTCCAGGCGTGCTCCTTCAGCCACTCGGACACCTCACCATAGGCCGAGGATAATAGCGAAAAAAACCAGCTGTGCCAAGCTGAAACAATTGATTTGCAGAAAAACTTTTAATGTGGTGCTATGATTCGCAAAAATGCTTGTTAAAAACGAAGACAATATATGCAAAGCACTGCACAAAAAGCAGCTCTCCCGGTGATTACACTGGCTGCGCTTGGGGTCGTTTTCGGAGATATTGGCACCAGTCCACTCTATGCACTGCGCCAATGCTTCCTCACTGCACATCTCGCCATTAGCGAGGCCTCTGTACTCGGGATCCTGTCGCTGATTTTCTGGTGCATGATGCTCACCATCAGCTTTAAATATGTCACGGTCATCATGCGTGCCGATAACAACAGCGAAGGCGGGATCATGTCATTATTGGCATTAAATCTGCGTACCACACGAATTGCCGATCAAAAGAAAATTTTCCTGATTGCCTTGGGTTTTATTGGTGCATCGCTATTCTTTGGTGACGGTATTATTACTCCGGCAATTTCTGTGCTGTCTGCCATTGAAGGCTTGAGTATTGCGACACCTATTTTCAATCAATGGCTGGTACCGCTATCGATTGGAATTCTGGCGGGGCTGTTTATGGTGCAGCGCCACGGTACAGCCACCATGGGGAAATTTTTCGGGCCTTTAACCATGCTCTGGTTCCTGTCCATTGGCGGTTTTGGTTTGTGGAGCATTATCCAGACCCCGTCTGTCCTCTGGATGGTGAATCCGTACTGGGCATATCACTTTGTGGTTGATCAGCCCTACGTGGCTTTCCTGACCATGGGCGCGGTGATTCTGACCATGACCGGGGGGGAAGCAATTTATGCCGATATGGGGCATTTCGGTCGTCTGCCAATTCGTCTGGCCTGGTTTATTATTGTCTTGCCCTGTTTATTGCTGAATTATGCCGGACAGGGCGCATTGTTGTTGCGCAGTCCAGAAGCGCTGGCCAATCCTTTCTATATGCTGCTGCCAGAATGGGCTTTATTCCCGATGATTGGACTGGCCACGGCTGCAGCGGTCATTGCCTCGCAGGCGGTGATTACCGGGGTATTTTCGATGGTCAATCAGGCCATTCAACTGCGTTATTTGCCGCGTCTATCGGTCAAGCATACCTCGGCAGTCGAACGTGGCCAGATTTATCTGCCCTTTATTAACTGGCTGCTGTTTATTTCGGTCTTGATCCTGATTTTACTGTTTGAAAATAGTGCCAATCTGGCCAGTGCTTATGGTGTTGCAGTGACCATGACCATGCTCTGCGGTACTATTCTGATCTCGATTCTGGCTTATGGTTTATGGCGTTGGCCGGTCTGGAAAGTGGCATTGTTTGCTGTGCCATTTTTGGCTCTGGATTTGGTCTTTGTAGCCTCAACTTCTTTAAAAATCACCTCGGGTGGCTGGGTGCCGATTCTGATTGGTGCCGTGCTGTTTACCATTTTGATGACCTGGAAAGATGGACGCGCTTTGGTTTTGAAGCGTCTGGAACAGGATGCCTTGCCGATTGATCTGTTTATTAAAAGTATCTCAATGGGGGAAGGTACCAAATATGTGCCAGGTGAGGCCATTTTCCTGACGGGTACACCGAATATTGTCCCGCATGCCATGCTGCATAATATCAAGCACAACAAAGTCTTGCATGAACGTAATATTATGCTCACGGTCATTACCCGTGATGTTCCCTTTGTAGCTAAGCAAGATCGGGTTGAACTGGAACAATTGAGTGAGCATTTTTATCGGGTATTTATCTATTATGGTTTTAAGGATCAGCCCAATATTCCAGTAGCTTTACAACAGGCTTATCGAAAATGGGGTTTTGAATATGATCTGATGCAGATCAGTTTCTTTATTTCACGTGAACGGATTATGCATACTGTGGGTGAGGGTATGGCACCGTGGCGGGAAAAACTGTTTATTTCCATGCAGCGCAATACCAGTCCGGTCAGTGATTTCTATCAGATTCCACCCAACCGTGTGGTCGAGCTGGGCACCCAGATTCAGATGTAAATAAAATTAAAAAGCATAAAAAACCAGAGACACACTCTGGTTTTTTATGGGAGAAACAGTAAATAACTGAGCTTCGGATTATTGCTCAAGTTCTACGGCAGCCGGCACTTCAGGTGCAGCATTCAAAGGCTGCTCCATCAGCACTGGTTCTGCATCGGCTTGAGCTGCAATTTCAGTTTGTGCATTCATTGCATTGGCTTCAACTACAGCAGCTTGCTGTTGCTCTTCAAGCACAGGCTGTTGTTCTGGCGCAGCCATAGATGTGGTTGCTTCGACTTCGGTACTGTTGGCCGGTTCAGCCAGATTGGCCGGCATGTCTGATTGATTCATACCCGGTTCTGCCACAGGAGGTTGTGGCGAAACCATGTCTGAATTACCTGGTGCCTGCATCATGGACGGATCATTTGGCATCGCTGGCTGGGTATTTGGCATTGATTGCTGTGGCGCTGCGGTACGCGGATCGACCAGGCGCACTTGACCAGAGTTGACGAGAGTTTCCAAAGACGCTTGCTGACCATTCACCGTGGTACTAATTTTAGCTTTAGACAAGCTTTCAAGTGTTTCACCCGGTTGAACCGGTGGCTCGGCAAATGCGCCTGCGCTGATTACACTTGTGAATAATCCTAAACCTAATATTTTAGAGAGTTTGGAATTCATGATTGACACCACTGCTAATAATTGTACGAATTGGGATAGGCGCTTAGCTTTACATACTCATCCGGCAGCTCCAATCAAAGCTACTCAAAGACTGCGAAACCTCATTTAAAATGAAATAAAAAATAGACAGTTTGTTACAGCTTTCGTGGCTTTTAAGCCATTATTGTTTATTTGTTAAGCGAATGGCGGGGTCAAGATATACTTCATATACACAGCTTGTTAAGCTCGGGAAAAATCGGTATTGATCTAAAAAGTACGTGTAATAATGGCCAAGAAGCAGCGTAAATCCAAGAACTCTCTTTTTCAGTTTTTAAGTAACAATAGTACTAAAGTCATTCTGGGTGTGGTGGCTTCGAGTAGTTTTGCCATCGCCTTTGGTCAGGAAAAAATCAGTCAATGGGTGTCTCTGCCATCTTCATCCGATTCCGCCTGTCTGACACAGTTTTATCGTGATGTTCCGCCGTATCTGATGAAAGACAGCCTGAAAAAAGACAGTTATTCACTGTGCTTTAATGGCTTTAACGTCGGTTATTCCGGTGTTTCGAAAACCCCACTTTGGGTGGCTGAAGCACTCACACCGGCACGCTTAAGCCAGAAAATTCCGCGTCAAGATAATTTTCATGAAGAGACCCAGGTTAAACCTGCGCATCGGGCGACGTTGGCGGATTATCGTGGTTCCGGTTATGATCGCGGGCATATGGCACCAAATGCGGATATGCCCAATAAGGCTGCACAGTCAGACAGTTTCTCACTGGCCAATATGGTGCCGCAAGCACCGAAAAACAATCAGCAGGTCTGGCGTGAACTGGAAGAAGCGACCCGTGCCATTGTAACCAAACAGAAGCAGGATGTTTATGTGGTTACCGGGCCGGTATTTGCGGCGAAAAAACTAAAAACCATTGGTAATGGCGTGATTGTACCGACGGCGGTGTATAAGGCAGTTTACCTGCCGAAAACCGGTGCGATTGGTGCTTATTATGCGCCGAATGATAATTCGCTCAAAGTGCGTATTGTTAGTGTCTGTTATCTGGAGGAACAGCTCGGAATTAACCTGTTCCCACAATTGACCGAAGAGCAGAAGCGCAATACCTATCGTTTGCCATTGACGGCCAAGGCGGTCAAAGCCAATCAGAAAATCGAATATTCTAACTGGGATGCAGAAAGCCAGTGTGCGGAAGACGTCTCTAAAGAAAACTTGCAGGCACTGCAACGTGAGTTTAAATCTTCAGGTTCAAATACCTCGACATCCTCAGCGACTGGTGGTGCAATCGATAACGACACCCAAAATACGATTGTAAAACAGCTGATAGATGCGCTATTGCAATATATTTTGCAGTTATTGAAATAAACTTGCTGAAAAAAGTGGGATTCGAGTAGCATCGATCTCGCCCATTATTGAAAATAACAAAGACAGGTGGAGAGGATATGTTTAAAGCATTTGAAAATGGCAGTGAATCCCACGCCATTCATGATCTGACCTTGGAAAATGATCTGGATTGCGTCAGCCTGTATGGAAACTTGCAGATCACCAAGGATCAGGAAGGTCTTAAGGCTGCCAAGGTTTTGCAGGCTTTTGTAAATGATGTGGTGCAGCAACTGGAAAATACTGTAGATCTGCCAGAAAAGCTGCAGCGGGATGATCTGGACGAAATTGAAAATCCATTTTTATAAGATTTTTTCATTTGTTGGAGAATGTTCCATCTGGAACCAGACACAAAGCCCAATATTCCTATTGGGCTTTTTACTGTTTTTAGTCTCAGCATTGCAGCGTCTCAAGCTGTCTGAGCCAAAGATTCTAAGCGCCATTGTTGTGGCGTCAGCTGGGTCCATTGCTTAAATGCCCGCTGAAATGCACTCTGCTCGGAGTAACCAAGCAGCATGGAAATTTCCTGTAAGTTTAAATGCGGATCTTTCAGATATTGCATTGCCATCATAGAGCGGATTTCCTGCATGCATTGCTGATAGGTTTTACCCTGCTTTTGCAAATGTCGTTGTAACTGACGGACAGAGAATTTTATTTGCTGGGCAATATGTTCAATCTGGAACTGGTTTTTTTGCAGGCCCACCAGAATCGCCTGCTGTAACTGCTGGTCAACTTGGGTGGAATTGGGGAATTTTTCCAGTAAAGCTTCAGCTTGTTGTTTCAGAAGCTTTTGTAGGGTCTGATCACCCTGTTTTAAAGGCGTAGACAGCTCGCTGACCGGCATCAGGACTTGAGTCTTGGCTTGACCGAAACGAACCTTGCAGCGGAAATACTGTTCATACAATGCTATATTTTTGGGTGTTGGATGCTGAAAATGCACTTCATGCAGATGCAGATGATTATTATCCAGAATATTCGATTTAATAAATTCGATCATGAGTGCAATCGCGATTTCATCGGTCAGTTGCGTACTCATCTTAAAAGGAACCTCACCCCAGGCAATCGAAAGATGATCTCCTTGCCCCTGGATTTGTAGCGGGCTACCATCATAGATCAGGCGATGGTAGTCATGATAGCGCATGAAGGCTTCACCCAGCGTGTCACTGGAAAGTGCCAGATAACCGATAATCCCGAGATGTTTAGTCTCGACCAGTTGCGCAATTTCCAGGCCCAAAGCCGGGCGCTGCAGCTGTTGATCAAGTGTTGTCAGCAGATCACGCCACAGAGTAAAATCAAAGCGTTCCAGATTTTGAATGGCCAATAATTTCTCAGGGACTTCGAGCTGTTTCAGCTGATAATAGTCCAAAAGTAAATGTCCTAAACCACCGTATATCGAGCCTACGTAGTTTTTTAGAACCAGCATTTTTTAATTCTTTTATTTTGTCGTATTTTGTCAATCATATTGAATATTTTGGTCAATATCTAGTCTTTTACTTAGCCTATATTGAAAAATAGACCAAGAGGTAAAAGATCATGTGGATAGGTTTTCTGGCAGGACTCGTCGTTGCCAATGGATTTGAATGGTTTGCGCATAAATATGTGTTACATGGAATTCACCGCCAAGGACAGAGCCGCTATAGTCCGGTTCCAGAAAGCATGTGTTCGCATTGGGAACATCACCGCATTGTGCGTAAAACGGAATTTTCCGATTTCGGTTATGTAGAAGGACTGAACAACTGGCGTACCCGCAATGAAATTGCTTCTCTTGCCGTGGTTGCTACAGTCTTTGGATTGACGTTTTATCCTTTTTCCAAAGGGATGACGCTGGCCGTATTATATAGTGCAGGCAATTATTATTATCGGCATCGTCGTGCCCATCTGGAGCCAGAATGGGCCAAAAAAAAGCTGCCTTGGCATTATGATCATCACATGAATAGTAATCAGGATGCCAACTGGTGTGTGACCAAACCCTGGTTCGACTATCTGCTGGGTACCCGGGTGATTTCCTCCGCAGATTTACAGGAGCAGAACCCTTTAGGTATGGTATTGCCTGCACCGATCTCGAAAAAACTGAACTATTGGGCAGACCGTTATTTTCCAGCCAAGTGGGCAGAAACTCCGGCTAAAATTGCTAAAAATCCTGCGACCAATCACTTAAATAGGCCATTAAATCGCTAAAACCCGGTTCTTGTCGTGATTTGTCAATAAAATGCAGATGTATTGTCAATATTGTCCTTTTGATTTGGCCTATATTCACGGTTGTTGGTGAGTGAAGCCACATACTTATATGTTTTAGGTGTAATGAATTATTTTGAATACCAAGCGCTGTGGTCTAATCTTGGTTTTTACAGGGAGTCGCGAGACTCCTTTTTTTTATTTAATTTTTACTTTTGAATATCGGTCAAAATAGAGCGATCTTGTTCATCCTCATACTGGGGTGAATATTGAAAGAAAATAACGTCCTTTATATTTAAGCTGCTCAGCACTGGAAAGCTTCGCCTTGTCCGGCGGCTATTGATCAATAACAATCCCTAAACATCATTTTGAACATACAAGTCCTTTTCTATTAACTCTTTTTTGTCGTGTTTGCTGTTCTACTTTAATCCACAGAACGATGGATATACTTTTTCAAAGCAGTCATCATTAGAGCAAACCCGGATGTACCACAGATGATGAGAATATTTTCCAAATGATTTATTGCCTAGGCTTATCCTGTAGAAATAAAAAAGAGCATCGTTGTGATGCTCTTTTTTTAAATAGGAATTCGTTTTTGAATTAAAGGCGCATTTCAATGCCTTGCGCTGCCATATAGGCTTTGGCTTCAGGAATGGTATGTTGACCAAAATGGAAAATTGACGCTGCCAGTACCGCATCAGCACCGCCATGAATAATCCCGTCTGCCAGATGTTGTAAATTTCCTACACCGCCAGAGGCAATAGTCGGTACAGTGACGCGGTCATTGATGGCACGCATCAGGGCGATGTCATAACCGGCTTTGGTGCCGTCAGCATCCATTGAGGTAATCAGGAGTTCACCTGCGCCGTAATTGGCCATTTGTTCTGCCCATTCCAAGGCGTCAATGCCGGTCGGTTTGCGGCCGCCGTGGGTGAAAATTTCCCATTTATCTTCGCCGGTTTTTTTGGCATCAATGGCGACCACGATACATTGTGCGCCAAAACGTTGTGATGCTTCCTGGACAAATTCCGGATTAAATACTGCTGCCGAGTTGATGCTGACTTTATCTGCACCAGCATTGAGCAGCAAACGGATATCTTCGACTTTACGCACACCGCCACCGACCGTCAGGGGGACGAAAACCGATTCAGCCATACGTTCTACAGTACGGTAAGTGGTGTCGCGTCCATGATGTGTAGCGGTAATATCAAGGAAAGTAATTTCATCGGCACCTTGTTCGTTATAACGACGTGCGACCTCAACTGGGTCACCTGCATCACGAATATTAAGGAATTGAACACCCTTGACCACACGACCATTATCAACGTCGAGGCAAGGAATAATACGTTTAGCTAGCATAAATTTTTCCAATTATTACAGCCGATTATGAAACTCACCCACGCAAGCGCTACACCTTGGCAGATGGAAACGGTATTCTAGCAAAATTATGTAAGTTTTTTCGCAGGTTTTCTATGTCGGTTTATACCACTTTGACTTTAAAGGAAGTTCAGGATTTTGCAGCGCCCTACGGTTTAAAGGCGGTTGATCTGATTCCGATTCAAGGCGGTATTCAAAATACCAACTATTTTTTGGTCTGCGAAGACGCACACTATGTGCTGACCGTGTTTGAGGATATGGATGAACAGGCGGCAGGGGAACTTGTGCCTGTATTACAACATTTGGGCAAAGCAGGCTTGGCCGTTCCGGTGCCTTTATCGCATTCAGGCAAGGCTATTCATAGTATTAAAGATAAACCGGCACAGATTGCACCGCGCCTATTGGGTGAGCATCCCATGCCATCGACCGTGGCACAAGTTGAAGCAATTGCAGTGGCGCAGGCAAAAATGCATGTGGCATTGCAGGACTTCAAATTAGAACGAAATTTCGTGCGTGATCATGCGTATTGGCTGGCCGTGTCCCAAGAAATCAAACCAAGTTTAAGTCCGGCCGATAAAGTGTTGCTCGGCAAGCTTTTAGGCCTGTATGACGCTTTAACAGCAGTCTATCCAGATCGTCCACGTGGCTTTATTCATTCCGATCTGTTCCGGGACAATACCTTATTTGAGGGTGATCAACTCAACGGTATTCTGGATTTTTATGAACTGAATAAAGATGAATTTTTATTTGATATCGCGATTACTTTAAATGACTTTTGCACCAACTATCCGGATGTCACTTTAAACGAAGAAAAAGCCATTGCCTTTTTAAATGCCTATGAATGCGTCCGCCCCTTAACAGCAGATGAAAAATCATGTTTAGAGTTGTACTTGGCCATGGCCGCAGGACGTTTCTGGATGATGCGTTTACAGGTGGCACAGCGTAACGCGGCACTGGGTCGTACTGGCGAAGATATTTTGCAAAAAAATCCAGTCGAGATGCGTAATATGTTGATTGAGCGATTAAAATTCGCTACAGCTTAAATATTTAAAATTTATAAAGACAAAAGGACAGGGGATATGCGCGATCAGGGACGTTTAGTAGAGTGGTTTGATGACAAGGGTTATGGCTTTATTCAGCCCAATGATTCGGCCAAAGATCGCGTATTTCTGCATATCAAGGACTTTGCCAAGCAAGGTCCGCGTCCGATCGTCGGCTGTGCCTTAGATTACACGGTCATTTTAGATGAGCGCGGACGATACAAAGCACAGCAGGTCATGTATCTGAAAGCATCGCAAACCAAAACGTCTCAGGCTAAATTCAAACCCTCCAAGCAACAGCAGTCACAGAAATTACAACCGATGCAGATTGCCTGTGTGGTTTATATTCTGTTGCTGACCGCATTGACTTTGGGCGGTCTGCTCAGCGGACTGGTCTTGTTGCTGATCAGTTTGATGAATGCATTGAGTTACTGGTTGTATGCGCAGGACAAGGAAGCGGCGCAATCGGGTAAGCAACGTATTCCGGAAAATACCCTGCATCTGGTGGCTTTTTTAGGTGGTTGGCCAGCAGCCTGGTTAGCCCAGCAAAAACTGCGACATAAAACACAAAAACAACCGTTCCGGCAGATATATTTTTGTACTATAGCCTTTAACATCATTTTGATTATATGGCTAATTTCCCCATTTAACAGTTTAAATATTTAGGGGAAAGATCAGGAGGGGACGTGAACTATTCCATTGATAAAGACCCAAATCGCACACTGACTTTTGCACTGTACATTTTATATATTGTGGCCATTTTTAGTGCTGGCCTCTTGGCTGTCGTGGCGTTGATCATTAACTATGTCAAACGTCGCGATGTGCGTGGTTCAATTTTTGAAAGCCACTTCACCTGGCAGATCCGCAGTTTCTGGTGGTATCTGGTCTGGAATATCATTGCCTTTATTCCATTTTTGTTTCTGTTCTTTACTGGCGAAGATCCGAACCTGTTTGCAGGCGTGGCATTTGGCGCATCCGCTTTCTGTTTGTTAGTGGTGTTTCTGGCCTGGATCTGGATTGTGTATCGGGCGATTCGTGGCATCATGCGCTTGAATGACAATCGACCGATGTATAAATCCTAAATTTTATTGTAGAAAAAGCAGCCAAAGTGCTGCTTTTTTATGCCTCATGCAATAGAACGGATTCCATCTGTCTGCATAGGCTGAAAAAATTACCAACTCGCACCACTTTTATTCAAGCTTGCTCCATTTTAGGGAGCAATTCTTATCATCATTGAACATAATGACGAACATTGCTAAACATTTTTAATTTTATAAATTTACATTTTTAATATTTAAACTTTACTTTTTTAATAAATATAATTTACGTTTTTAATAAAATAAACTTACATTAATGTACATTTATTTTTTTAAATTTAACAGGTCAAATTATTTTATTGTCGGGCTCATTTTTAACTTAAGAATAAAAGCGACCACGACGGCGACGCATGCCTAAAACATGAATAGCACGCACCAGAACCGCATAAGAAACTGCATAACCAAAGCGCTGTTCAAATATTGGAACCAAATCACTAATATTTTGAAATTTTACAGATCTTACAAACACTTGAAATTCATTCCAATCTTTAATATGGCCCGGTGCGCCGCGGTTTTTTACAGGTTTCTGGACCAAGTCGCCAGTTTCTTCTTCAAGGCGGATCCATGCATCCAGAGTCACCCGAGAGATGCCAAATTCTTTACAGACAGCCACCTTGTAATCGGTCTTTTTATACATCTGAATGGCTGCAATTCGAGTTTCTAAATTGTACTTTGGCATTTTCTATCCTCACTCAATTTATTTATATTTTTATTATATGGCATAGTCATTGCAATTGAACAAATAACGAAAATAAATAATGTTCAGGTGACATCAATGGAAAAAGCACAAGTTGCTTTCAAAAAAATGTCTTTGTGGCAGGTCGTGATCATTGGTGTGGCATATATGACCCCGATGGTTGTTTTTGATACCTTTGGGATTGTTTCCGGCATCACTGAGGGACGTGTTCCACTCGCGTATATCCTTGCCTTAGGTGCCATGCTGTTAACGGCATTCAGCTATGCGCGATTTAGTCGCCAGACAGAAAAACCGGGCTCGGCTTATACTTATACGGCGGAATCTTGCGGGCCGAAAGCCGGTTTCTTTGTTGGCTGGTGTGCCTTAATGGATTATATATTGCTGCCGCTCGTGAATGCTTTACTGGCCGGGATCTATTTGGAAGCTCTGATTCCAGGCGTGCCATATTGGGTGTGGGTCTGTATCTTTACCGGTTTGGTGACCCTGATTAACTGTTTCCGCATTAATATCTTGGCGAACTTAAGCCTGGTTTTTGTGGTGGCTCCCTTGATTTTAATGCTGCTGTTTATCTATCTGGTGATCAAGGGTATTGGTACGGAGCAAGGTTATCATCACGTCCTGACCATGACGCCATTATTGAACGGCGATAGCAGTATATTGCCGTTAATTACCGGGGCATCAATTTTATGTTTCTCGTTTCTGGGCTTTGATGCCGTGACGACGATGTCACACGAAACTAGAGACCCGAAAAAAAATATTCCACGTGCTGTAATGCTGACCACGTTGACAGGCGGGGTGATTTTCTTCTCGGCATCGTGGTTTATCCAGTTGTATTTCCCCAGCAATGTCCGCTTTAACAACCCCGATGAAGCATTGCCTGAAATTGTGATGTATGTCGGTGGGGCACTGTTTCAGGCGGTGTTCCTCTGCGCGCAAATCATGAATACCTTTGCTTCAGGTTTGGCGACTCATGCCAGTGCCTCGCGTTTAATCCATATCATGGGACGTGACGGAATTTTCCATAAAGGCACATTCGGTCAAGTGCATAACAAGTTGGGTACACCACTTTATGCCGTGCTGTTCATTGGCTTAACTTCACTCCTCGCCATCAGCCTTGATCTTGCGACAGTGGTGAGTATGGTGAGTTTTGGTGCCCTGATTGCCTTTACTGCAGTGAATTTCTCGGTATTTGTAAAATTCTTTGTTCAGGACAAACAGCGTCAAGGCTTAAAAAATATCTTCCTTAACTTGGTTTTGCCCCTGTTTTCGGTGGGCGTGATGTTGGGTTTATGGATCAACCTGGAAATGTCAGCCTTGATCTGTGGCTGTATTTGGCTCGCAGTAGGTGTGCTGCTCTATATGTATAAGCGTTTGCGTAAACAGAATATTGTGATTAGTAGTGCTTACTAAGATCGAATCAATTGTATTGAAGTAATAGTGAGAAGATGAAATGAATAAGCCAAAATTTATTGAAGATGTCGAGTTTAAAGCCAGTATTAATACACAGAGTGGCAAAGAGTGGAACTGGATTAATCCCAAACATGGCAATTTTGAACATCCTGCCAATTACTATGAAAGCTCACTCGAAACTGGGCATGCGTTTCCAGGTTTAAATGCCGATCTTGAATGTGATGTGGTGGTGATTGGTGGTGGGCTACTTGGAGCATCGACAGCACTCCATCTGTCTGAACATGGCATAGATACCATTTTGGTAGAAAAAAATCGCATTGGTGGCGCTGCTTCAGGACGTAATGGTGGACAGCTCACACCAGGGCTAGCGCGTTGGGAAGCGTCAGAAATGATTGAGCATTTCAGCTATGCAGATGCGAAAAAACTCTGGCACTTTAGCTCTACTGAAGCGATGTCTTTAATCGATGACATTGCAGCAAAATACCAACTTGAGCTACAGCGTAAACGTGGACATATTACCGCAGCAGTGCATGAAGGGCACTTGGTTGGTTTAACTCAAGGGGCAGATGCACGTAAATTTTTAGGTGAAGACCACACCAAAATTGTCGGTGAGCATGAGCTGAAACAGCATATTGCTTCAGAGAATTATTGTGGTGGTCTAATTGACTCGCTGGGGGGACATATCCATCCACTCGCACTGAACCGTGGACTGGTTTATGGCTTCTGCCAAAACGGTGGACAGGTGTTTGAGCAAACTGAAGTGGTGTCAGTAGAAGAGCGTGAAGATGGGATTTATGTCACGACCATAAGTGGCGTAATAAAAGCGCGTAAGAGTGTGGTCATGGGCGTACATCATGCTTCGTTTAAACTGCTGCAAAAGAACAATCGAACCACAATTCCATTTTATACTTATGTATGTACCACAGCGCCTTTAGAAGTAAATTTAAAAGAGCTATTGCCAACCGATGCGCCTGTCTACGACACCCAGTTCCAGATTGATTATTACCGGGGTGTGTCTCAAAACCGAATTTTATTTGGTGGTGAAGGGACAGGTTCGTGTTGGAGTCCTGAAAAAACCCATCAGTATTTGTTAGGTCGAATTCAGCATGTATTCCCACAATTAAAACAGGTTGAGCTGGATTTTGTCTGGAGTGGAACCACGGATCTGACCATGAATGGTGCAGCCGACAGCCGTAAATTTGGCCATAAATTCCCGATTTATGCCGTGCAAGGCTGGAGTGGGCATGGTGTGGCGCAAACGGTGCGTATCGGTAAAGCGATTGCAGATGATTTCTGTGGCAAGGCAGATGATTTCAATATGCTGACCACTATTTAGCATCAGGATATGTTGTTTGGTCGCACACTTGCCCCTGTGGTGATTCCAATTGCCAAAACTGCCTATGGACTGGGAGCATTGGTGAATCCGGGCAAGATGGTATCTTTCTAAAATTAAATATAAAAAATTCCCCTTTCTTAAAAGGGGAATTTAGGGGGGATTAAAAAGAGGAAATTAAGTGATTTGTTCTTTTACTTTCCGCTTTAAAAACTTCGGTTTCCATTCACTGGCAATTACGCCCAGTACCACCATCAATCCGCCCAACAGTGCCAGTGCAGGTAAGCGTTCTCCTGCAAGTCGGCCAAAAAGTGCTGCCCATACCGGTTCACCGGCATAGATAATTGCTGCCTGTGATGGATCTACCCTACGTTGTGCCCAGTTCATGACCAGTTGAATCATCGCACTGGCAATGCCTAAACCGACTAAAATGCCTGCCAGATGCCAGTGAAATTCAGGTAGCTGAGATTCACCTAAAACAGGTGCAATCATAAAGCAGAACAAGGACACAAAAATCAGTTGCAGCACTGTGACCCGGCGTACATTCACCTGCTCAGCAAAATAACTGATCAAAATAATCTCCAGGGCAATGGCAATGGAGCCAAGTAAAGTCAAAGTTTGTCCAAAACTGAGCTGAATTGCTGCAAAGCCATTACCAGTCAAAAACACTAACCCGATAAAGGCAAACAATGCCCCGATCCAGGTCATCACCTGTGGTTTTTGACCAAACAGCAGCCAGAGCAGGATTGGTACCAGTGGAACATACAAGGCGGTTAAAAAAGCAGACTCGCTGCTGCTAATCGTTTGCAATCCCACGGTTTGGGTGCCGTAACCGATGGCGATCATGATCCCAATCACCGCGCCGGCAATAATCTCCTTGAGGGTCATACCTTTTAAAGATTTTAATGAGATCAGGGTCACGGCAATGGCAGCTGCAGCAAAACGCAGCCCAACAAACATAATCGGACTGCTAAAATTCAGCCCGTATTGTACGGTAATAAAACTGCCGCCCCAGATCAGGGTAATCAGAATTAAAGCAAGCTGCGGAAGTTTGGCTGCCAGAGCGGGAGAGCGAAAAGTGGAGATGAGGGTCGACATATCAGGAGATCGGAAAATAACAAATAAAAAAGAGGCCCGAAGACCTCTTGTGCAGCAGGCTTAATTATAGCGCCTGTTGTTCATCTAGCAATAACTGCGCTTCACGCAGGCTTAATGTACCTTCGTAAATGGCACGACCAGTAATGGCACCTAGAATGCCCGGCTGATCTTTCAGGTTACGGACGTCATCCATATTGGTTACGCCGCCTGAAGCAATCACAGGTAAACCTGAATATTGTGCCAGATTTACGGTTTGCTCAATATTCACACCCTGCATCATGCCATCACGGGCAATATCAGTATAGACAATGCTGGATACACCTGCATCGGCAAAACGCTTGGCCAGATCTGTCGCTTTGACATCCGTCACATTGGCCCAGCCATCGGTTGCCACCATGCCATTCATGGCATCAATGCCGACAATGATATGACCCGCGAATTTTTTGCATGCTTCTTCTACAAATTCAGGATCCTGAACTGCTTTGGTACCAATAATCACAAAAGATACGCCTGCTTGCAGATAATGCTCGATGGTTTCCATCGAACGGATACCGCCGCCAATCTGGATCGGTAAATCTGGCTGCGCTCTGGCAATGGCTTCAACCACTGGCTTATGGATAGGCGTACCTGCGAAAGCACCGTTTAAATCCACTAAATGCAAGCGGCGAGCGCCTTCATTTACCCAATGCTGTGCTGTTGCGACCGGATCGTCAGAAAATACGGTATCGTCTTCCATACGACCTTGTTTTAAACGGACACATTTGCCATCTTTCAGGTCAATTGCAGGGATGATCAGCATGCTTTCGCTCCTTGCTTAATCTTTAGAATGAATTTGAGTGAGTTCATCTTAGCAAATAAAGTCGAAATTTCTAACTCTTAAACAGTATCAATAAAGAAAACCTGTCCGAAGACAGGTCGCAGTCAGGTAATTTATTTTTATCCTTTTAATGATTCAGCGACTGCGCATACGATCTGCTTTATTTTCACTGGCACACTGATTAGACATAGCTATAAGTTTGAGACAGATGGTCTAGTGAATTGACTTGGCCCAGCTGCGCTCCCAACTCATAAAGTCCCTGATTGACTGTACTGACAGTTTCACCCACTAAACCGACCACCGTACCTGCAACTGGCAGGCTGGTCGCGACGTCCGTGACCGGAACCAGGTCATTGAGCAGGGCATCCAGTGTGCCCGATACATCCTGAATTACGCCGCCGACACTGGCGACCGGATTTTCTAGGGTATTGTTAATCAGCTCAAGTGGATTGATTGCTGCCACATATTGTCCGGTTTCATCGACCAGACCACTTAGATTGCTGCCAGTCTGCCCAATCGCGGTCACCACATCACCCAGGATCGGTAAGTTAGCCAATGGAGCAGTCAATGGAGCCGTAGCGGCAAGCACACTGTCCAGAATGTCAGATACACCCCCTAGACCCTGACCCAGCAGATCAGTCGTACCATTCAAGGCAGTATTAACACCGCCTGCTAAGTCTCCTGCAATCCACTGGTCCGAGATGGCATGTACACCTGCGCTGACGCCACTGACCAGACCAGTGCTGACATTCAGGACGGTCGATAGCAGATCTCCGACAACGGGCAGTGCACCGAGCTGAGCGCTAAGAGGCGCAGTCAGATCCGATACGGTTGATACCACTTCATCTACCACGGTGATCACCGTTTTAGTCAGCACACCCAGTGCTGTCGTAATCCCTTGCAGTGCCAGACTCAGCACGCCACTGATTTTTTCATTCAATAAACTGAACATGTGTATTAACCCTCTAGAACATGCACATCCTGATCGGATGATGAATAAGATGGCTCATGTTTTAGCAAATTTTTTAATAAAAAACAGAACGGAGAAACTGCAAATAGATCATGAAAAATAAAGAAATTATAAAAAGTTGAATATATTCAAATTGCTAAGTTTGAAAATGGTTATTGTTTTAAAATGTAAATAAAATCAGTAAATTAATTTGAATTTTATGGTGCTTTTTGAGATTTTATGCCTCAAGATTGGGCATGATTCTATCTGAAGTTAAGTTCCAAGTTAAAGAGACGCTGAAAGTTGCTAAATTCACTTGGGATGGGCATTTAAGCAGTCTTAATATTGCCAACTTTTGGGGCAGAATCTGATTTACACAAAGTTACATTGTTGCGGTGTGCTGAAGACATTAAAGCCTTGACGAAGGGCGTAGACGTAATTTCAGTGATGTATTCGGAATCTCTTTGGGGAGTAGATTTCGGCGCAGCAATTCTTCAAATACCAACACTGGCGCATAGGCATCTGCAGCTGCATAGTCAATCTGGGCTGCACTTAAGTTTTTACTGGCCCAATTGGAAGTGCTAATCCGTTTCGATTTAGGGAAATTTAGTCCAAATAACAGGGCGATGGCATTTTTCAGTCCGACCGGATTTTTTAGACCAAAATGACCGAAGCATTTCGACAGCTCAATCACGCTATTCAGTTCTATGCCTCGTTTACGAAACAGATGCGCATCATTTTTCAGGCCAAAACCAACCTTGATCTGATCACGATTGGCAAAAATTGGTGCAAGAAAAGCCCAGATGGCCGGGTTCATTTGAAATAAATAGGCTTTGTCTAGAGTGGCCAGCTGAATTAGATGTGGCCCGGTAGAGATTTCACCGACTTTAAAGGTCGGTTTGGATTCAGAATCAAAGCCAAATAGTGCACAGCTTTTCAGCTCCTGTTCAACAGCCAGACATTGTTCTAGACTATGAATAAGTTGAATCTGCTGCATGGGAAGATTTTGAAATACAGGAAAGGCCTGGATCTGTTCTTTGCTCGGCAGTATTGTCGGCTGGAGCGCTTCCATAATTATCAATAGTTCACTGGGCTTGGGCACTCAGCTTAATTACTTTTCTACGTTTAAGCAAAAATAAAGCCTAGATTGACCAGCGGAATGAGGATCAGGAGCGACAAGGTCATCAGCATGTTCCAGCCAGATAAGACAGGCGGTCAAAACATCCATTTGGGTTTAAGGCTGATTCACGAGTGTGAGAGTATTGATACATTATTTTATTCCCATATGCTTTAATTATTGTTTAAATATAAGGGCTTGACTAAGCAGAATAATAATTCTAGTGACTAAAAAATAGTCATGATTCTGGTGGTAGATTAATCTGAACGAATAAAAAAGCCCGCAATCTGCGAGCTTTTTAAGTGAAAGGAAAATCAGATTTTCCAGTCCACAAAGTTTTTCAGTAATTGCAAACCTGCGGTATGGCTCTTTTCCGGATGGAACTGGGTCGCAAACAGGTTTTCTTTATGAATTGCGGTACAGAACTCGATGCCATAGGTACAGCTGGCAGCTACCAGCTCTGAATCTTGTGGCTCGACATAGTAGCTATGTACAAAGTAGAACCGCGCATCCTGTTCAATATTGTTCCACATCGGATGGTCTGGATTGGCCTGATGTACCTGATTCCAGCCCATATGTGGCACTTTTAGACCGGCCATTTCCGGGAAATGCTTGACCGCACCTTTGAAAATACCCAGCGCATTTGTGCCACCATTCTCTTCAGAATGCTGCATCAAGGCCTGCATACCGACACAGATTGCCAGTACCGGTTTGTTAAACACTGCATTGCGTACCACTTCATCGATACCTGCTTCATGCATACCTTGCATACAGTCACGCATGGCGCCTACACCCGGAAAGACAATTTTGTCTGCTTGCGCAATCAATTTGGGATCATTGGTCACATCAACCGTGGCACCGACATGTTCGAGTGCTTTTGCTGCAGAGTGCAAATTTCCCATGCCATAATCAAGAAGGGCAATACGGGTCATTACAGCGTTCCTTTGGTTGAAGCGACCGTGTTCGCAGCACGCGGATCCACTTCACAGGCCATACGCAGCGCACGCGCAAAAGCTTTAAATACGCTTTCGATCTGGTGATGGCTGTTTTTGCCTTTCAGGTTGTCGATATGCACGGTCATCAATGAATGATTGACAAAGCCCTGGAAGAATTCAGAGAATAAATCCACATCAAAACGGCCGATCATGGCACGGGTAAATGGAATATCCATAAACAGGCCTGGACGACCGGACAGATCCACCACAACACGGCTTAAAGATTCATCGAGTGGTGCATAAAAGTGACCGTAGCGTTTCAGGCCTTTTTTATCGCCCAGCGCTTGTGCAAAAGCCTGACCCAAGGTAATACCACAGTCTTCTACGGTATGATGGTCATCAATTTCCAGATCGCCTTCACAATGAATATCAATATCAAACAAACCATGACGCTTGATTTGATCAATCATATGGTCTAAAAATGGAATACCCGTGTTTAAGGTGCCTTGACCAGTACCGTCGAGATTCAAACGAACTCGAATTTTGGTTTCGTTGGTATTTCTTACCACTTCACTGATACGATCTGTCATAGACACGTTCCTCAAATACGTCAAAATGATTGATGTAGAAAATATTTTCGCCGTGACGACGTCACTGCATATTAGATTGCTCAGGAGGGTTTATCAATGCCTATTACCGTACATGCTTATACTTCTTTAGAAAATGATGAAGTGCGCAGCCAGCTTGAGCGACTGTATGACACTAGCCCTGAATTTAGCGATGGGGCAGATGCCATGGAACAACTAGAGCAAAACCTTACACAGTATACTTCAGTTTATAGTGCAGAATTTAATACCAAGATTATCGGGGCAATCTGGTGCACCGGACAGGGAGAAAGCCGGATTCTGGAAAATATCGTGGTGCATCCGGCCAACCGCGGGCGTGGCGTTGCAGAAAGGCTGGTCAGTGAAGTCTGCCGCATGGAAGAAGAAAAAGGGGTCAAGAATTTTGTGCCGGGGTGTGGTGCCATCCATCGTTGTCTGGCCAATCTGGAAAAAATCTAAAAATAGATCAAGCAGTCGCAGCCTTCGGGCTGCTTTTTTGTAAATAAGACCGCAGATTTGTTTTATTGGTGAAGTCTTTGGTAAAAACTGTTTAATTTATGACTCAAATTGATGCGAGTTGATGGAAAAGTAAACATTTGATGAAAATTATTCTCTGCGCTCTTGACGATTTAAAGCTGAAACTGTTTAATACGCGACATCGGCGTGATAGCTCAGTAGGTAGAGCAACGGATTGAAAATCCGTGTGTCCCCAGTTCGATCCTGGGTCTCGCCACCATATTTTAAAACATTTTAAAGTTTTCAATCCCTGATCCCATCAGGGATTTTTTTTAGACCAAAATTCAGTCATTCAATTATTTTTTTTATAATTTTGATTGACTAATGCAGCCAGATACGGCTTAATACACCGCATCGGCGTGATAGCTCAGTAGGTAGAGCAACGGATTGAAAATCCGTGTGTCCCCAGTTCGATCCTGGGTCTCGCCACCATATTCAAAAAACCTCAAACATTGTTTGAGGTTTTTTTTCGCCTGTCATTTTGTCTTTCAGCTGAAAACAGTGGTTTTGCCTCACTATTCGGCTTTCAGACGATGAGTCTGTGCTCTGCTATTTCCGGGATGATTCACATGAGTTGCCATTCATCTGAGCAAGCATGAGTTATCCAATTAATCAATGTAATCTAGTAGATAAGAATATTGAAAATAGACTGGATCATCGTCAGTTGCAGTATTTGGGCCATCAATAATAGGGGAAAGGCAAACCAATGAATATCATGAAAATGTCTATATTCGGACTCATGCTCGGTGTTTACAGCATCGGAGCGCAAGCCGAGGACGAGCAAGCGGTGGTGACGCTACCAACCCTGACCGTGATGGCTGAACCTGAAATGAGTAATGAAACCGGCTATGTACCTTTTGTACAGGAAGAAAAGAATCTGCGTGCCTTACAGCATCAGGTGATTCGTGGTACCCGGGATGCAGAGAATTTTATGGTCAATCCTGATGTGGTGGCAAACCTCGAGATCCAGCCCATAAAAGCACCTGATTTAGATTCATTGTCACCGGCACTACAGCAGTACGTGCTCACCATTGCCCAGGGACTGCAATCCAGTGATCCAACCCAAGGGCTGTATACCATTCTGGAGAATTTTGGCATTGATCGGAGTAACAGCCTGCAGCCAGATCGCAATATGAAAATCCAGATCAATCTGGACAAGGTGAATATCGACCTGCTTGAAAATCACCTTAATGTACCTGCTGTCATACAATTACCGAAACAGCCCTGAAATACTGTCCAATGCTACCTATCCATCCCCGCCAGTCGGGGATTTTTTATTGCTAAAATTTACGGTAAAAGGAGCATTAATTTCTAATCGCCCGCTTAAAACCAGCTCGAAATATGCGCCAGTGATCAGGCTGACATGACCGTGTATCAATCCTCACAGTAATACTGATCATATTTACACAAGTTTAAGGAACAATAAGGTATCTCCCCCTGAAATGAAGATGCGGAGGTTTTCCTTATGCGTCCCCTTAGCACAACTTTCCTTGTATTAATAAGCCTGTTTTCTGTGCTGCATCTGGTCAATGCACATGCCGCACCAGAATCTGTCACTTTACCGACACTGACCGTGATGGCAGACCGTGAATTGCGTGAAGAAACAGAGTTCATGCTTCCCCTGCAACAACAATCCAGCCAGAAAAAAGCGTTAAAGATGCGGATGCTGAAGATTGAACGCGAATTGCAGGACTACACGGTTAATGCTGATTTCGCGGGTGATCTCGACATTCTACCTAGCAGCAATCCGGCACGACTGGATAGCCTGCCACCGGGGCTGCAACAGTATGTGCAGGCGATTGCGGATGGTTTACGCTCTGCTGACCCACGTGATGGTATTTATCTGATGCTGGTGCCATTTGGTATTAACCGTAATGCAACTTCGGTTCAGGCTGCCCGAGAACAATTCAACCTGAATAATATTGACCGGACGCTGCTGAATGAATGGTGTGCTGCGAATGGTTGCTAGATAAAGTCAAACGATACAGCGCGAGCTTAAAACAGCAATGGTGATCAAATTTCCTTTTGGAACAGTCCGTGCCTTTGCAGAGGTTTTGTATAGAAGAATTGATTTTTGTTTAAAAAATAAGCATATTGATAAAAAGGAAATCTATACATAACCTGCAGCAGGAGAGCATGTGCATGCCGCGTGTTTTTATGATTTTAGCCGCTGTGACACTGGCAATTTTTATCGGGCTGTTTTATCAAAACTCTGCCCAGAAAAAACATCAGGCTGATTTGCTCGAATATGAAACTGTGCTTGAAGAAAAAACCGAGAGCATTGCGCAGCAAGCACAGGACTGGTCTAAGCCGATTGAGCTTGAGCTTGAAGATGACCGTCTGGATGGCGACTATGCCATCATGGCTGAATTCATGCTGGGTCAATTGCGCGACAGTGCCGAGGAGCGGAATCAGTACCTGCGTGATTTAAAAGCGGCCAACTGGCAGAATTTTCTGGATATCGACCGTCTGGCCAAAGATCAGGCACAAGACTATAAAGAAACTGAAGCCATGCTCAAGCAAGTGCATCAAATTGTGAACAGCTATCAGCAGCAAATTCAGCAGCGTGATGCCGAGCTGATCAATAAGGCACAGCAACTGGATATTAAAAACCGTTATCGCCAGCAGCTGACCGCGAACCTGCAAGCCGATCAACAGCAAAGTAATGCCCATGCGATCTTTGAGATTGAGAAACAAAGTCTGGCCAAGGCAGATGCCTTATTTGCCGTATTGAAAAAGCATAAATGGCAAAAGAAAAATAAAACTTTCATGTTTTATGAAGATAAAGCAGTGAAAGAGTTTAATGCGCTGTATAAAGAAATATTAAATCTGAATAAACAGATGCAACAGATTGCGACAGCAAACCAGAAAGCGGTTGAAAACAAGTTATAATCCTGTAGGCGATCACAGGATTGCCATAGGACTGTCATCTGCTGTTCAAACTCGCTTGCTAAGTTGGAGGGGTCGCACAGATCACGACATAACATTCAGGCAGGTGAGTCATGCAAACAATTCAGGTTTTTGCTGATATTCAGCAGATGTACGGTGAGTTTGTCGCAAATAAAACAGATCCAAAACTACAAAGTCTGAATAATGAGGGCAGGAGCCGATTTTTCTTGAATCAATATTTCAAGCTGATAGAAGACTGGCACTATACCGAACAGATTGTCATCCAGTTTAATCAGCAGTATTTCAGTCTGGATCTGGGAGGCGCGCCGGATTTTATGGATCAGGAAAATTATATGCGCTGGCTACAATCAGAACTACTGCATTAATCCAGTCACCCTATTCATTCTCTGGCTAAACTCAAGCTGTCGATCGAGGCAGCTTTTTTATTTTCCAGATTTGGTCTGCATCTTGCTGCTGTATTGGCACAGCGTAAATAAGCGCTGATTCCAATTCCGGCCTGAACCAGCTATGCTGAAATGAATAAAACCGTCGCTATAAGCATGACAGGCGGCGCATGCATGAGATGGAGGGCGATATTGATGCAAGAACTGATTTGTTATAAGCAACTTCCGGTCTGGACAGAAAAGAGTATTCCTCAGGGCTTCAAGAATCAGCACAATACCAAAGCAGGGACTTGGGCCAAACTGACGTTACTTAAAGGTGAGTTGCATTTTGCCATGCTGGAAGCATCCGGTGCGGTGCAATCTGAACATGTGTTTACACCAGCGCAGCAACCGCCATTTATTGAACCTGAGGCTTGGCACAAGATTGTTTCTGCCAGCGAGGATATCGAATGCCAGCTGCGTTTTTATTGCCGGCCTGAAGATTACTTCATCAAAAAATATCAGTTGAATCCTACCCATTCTGAAGTGCTGGCGGCCATGCCCTATTTAAAGGGTGGCCGTGCGCTGGACGTCGGTTGCGGTACAGGACGTAATGCACTGTATTTAAGTCAGAATGGTTTTAATGTCGAAGCCTGGGATGTCAATGAAAACAGTTTGCAGACCTTAAGACAGATTGTGCAGACGGAGCACATTGATCACGTGCAGATCCAGCGCCGTGATCTCAACACAGATACCAGTATTACAGGCCAGTATGACTTCATTTACTGCACCGTGGTGATGATGTTCCTCGAGGCCAAAACCATTGCACCCTTGATTGCGCAGATGCAGCAGGCCACCGTGCCGGGTGGTTATAACCTGATTGTCTGTGCGATGGATACGCCAGAGATTCCGGTACAGCCCGATTTTCCATTTAGCTTTAAGCCGGGCGAGTTACGGGCTTATTATGAGGACTGGAAGATTGTGAAATACAATGAAAATATTGGTGAGCTGCATCGGGTGGATGCGCAGGGCCAACGGATTAAACAGCATTTTGCGACCATGTTAGCGCAAAAGGTCGAATAAGTGCTTTAAGCTGCTGTTAAACTCTTGAATTAAAATGAGAGTGTTCAAAACAAAAAAAGATGTCAGGCTGACATCTTTTTTATGCTCAAAAAATCTTAAGCAGCTTTTTTGAACCAAGAGAACCAGCCTTTTTTCTCAGCTTTTACGTCTGCTTGAGCAGCTTCGGCTTTCTCAGTAGTCGCTTCTTTTACTTCAGCAGCAGTTTCAACAGTTGCTTCTTTTGCTTCTGCTACTTCTGTTTTTGCAGCTTCAACTTGTTGTTCTGCGGTTGCTTGTGCAGTTTCTACTTGAGCAGTTGTTTCAGCTTTTACTGTTTCAACTTTCGCTTCAGTTGCTTGTTTTGCATCTGTAGCAGTGGCTTGAGCAGCTTCAACTTTTGCTTGCACAGGCGCAACCGCTTCTGTAGCAACAGTTTGAACTGTAGTGGTTGTAGCAGCAGGTGCTACTTGAGCTTCAGTTGCCATTGCAGATGCAGAAGTTGCTACGATTGCAGTCGCAAGCATTGTTTTAAGCATGTTCATATAAACCCCTTAAGGAAGTAGGAAAAAAGAGGCTTGATCATACACAGATAAAATTTAAGCGATTCATAATTAAGATTTTAATGGTGGAAAAATAAACCAATTTTACAAAGGGATAACATTCTAGTTTAAATAAAAAAGCTCCGAAGAGCTTTAACTAATGACATAAAGTTTTGGTCGAGGTTTAGATTCTTCATATTTAATTAAAGAATCAAATGTTAGTTCATTAAAGTCTTTTTCAGATATACGAATTTCATCGAGCATTTTCTGCTTACTAAATTTTGGATCTGAAGCTAATGTTAAAATTAATTTAGGAAGCATTACGCTTTCATCACGGTGAGTTTCGTTAGGCTCATTAATGTGATAACCTAAGGTATTAATTTTCATAGAGTTACTTCGATAAAACCAATCTGTTATACGTTGCAATTTATGCGATTTATAATTTATAGCCTTTAAAGATGTTCGTCATACTTTCTTATAGTCGATCATATTTTCAATCGTTAAATAAGAAGGAACTGTACTTAAAAAACCTTCAGTAGGCATTAAAAATTCTGAAGCAAACTTATCTGCTTCAGTTTCTAAAATGCGATTGTCTACTTCATTGCGGACATATTTATTATGTGTGTGCATAACGGTGTGGCCTAATTCATGCGCACAATCGAATCTTACCCGTTCGGCAGATTTTGTATCATTCAAAAAAATAAACGGTGAGCCTGATTCATCATCAAAAAAAGAAAGGGCATCAATTTCTTTTTTTTGTATAAAAAAACCCCGCACTAAGCGGGGTTTATTTTTATCTGAGTATTTAAGAATTAAACACGTTCGATAATTGTCGCAATACCTTGACCCAAACCAATACACATGGTCGCAAGACCAATTTGCGTATCTTGCTGTTCCATCACGTTAAGCAAAGACGTGGTAATACGCGCACCAGAACAACCGAGTGGGTGACCCAACGCAATCGCACCACCGTTATGGTTTACGATGTCCTGTTTGTCATAAATGCCTAAGCCTTTAAGAACAGACAGACCTTGTGCAGCAAAGGCTTCGTTCAATTCAAAAGTCTGAATATCAGAAATGGCAAGGCCAGCACGTTTCAAGGCTTTTTGCGTTGCCGGAACCGGGCCATAACCCATGATCGCAGCATCACAACCTGCAACTGCCATAGAGCGGATCACGGCACGTGGCTTAAGACCTAAGGCTTGTGCACGCTCATAAGACATGAGCAACATTGCAGAAGCACCATCAGACAAGGCTGAAGAGGTTGCCGCAGTCACTGTACCGCCTTTCGGATCGAACACTGGACGTAAAGCACGGAATGATTCGATGTTGGCATCCGGACGGATCACTTCATCTACGTCGCATAGGATTTTAAAACCGTTTGCATCGTGACCTTCAACACCAATAATTTCGTTTTTGAAACGACCTTCTTGCGTTGCAGCCCAAGCGCGGCGATGTGATTCCACACCAAACGCATCTTGTTCTTCACGCGTAATGCCGTTCATACGACCCAACATTTCAGCAGTTAAGCCCATCATGTTAGACGCTTTGGCATAATGCTTAGATGCTTCTGGGTTGAGGTCGATGCCGTGCATCATTCCTACGTGGCCCATGTGCTCTACACCACCAATGATGAAGATATCACCTTGGTTAGTCGCAATTTGCGCCGCAGCAGTATGAATAGACTGCATAGATGAACCACAAAGACGGTTAACAGTTTGACCAGCCACAGTTTTCGGCAAGTCCGCCAGTAATGCGATATTACGGGCAATGTTCATCCCTTGTTCCAGGGTCTGATTCACACAGCCCCAGATCACGTCTTCAACTTCATTCGGGTCGAATTCGTTACGTACCATCAGGGCACGGACAAGTTCAGCAGACAGGCTGTCCGCACGTACATTGCGGAACATACCGTTTTTGGTTTTACCCATTGCTGAACGTACGCCATCGACGATGACAACGTCACGTGGATTTAAAGTAGCCATTCACGTTGCTCCTTAACCGTAGAATTTTTTGTTGTTAGCAGCCATTTCACGCAACATTTCTGGCGCTTCATAAGCTTTACCAAGGTGCGCATACTTATTGCAAAGCGCAACATACTCAGCTACACCGGTTTGATCGATGTAACGGCATGGACCACCACGGAATGGAGGGAAACCGACACCCATGATCATTGCCATATCTGCTTCAGAAGCAGTCGCGACAATGTTGTCTTCCAGGCAACGAACCGTTTCGTTACAGAAAGCCAGCATCATACGGTCAATGATTTCCTGAGCGTCAAATTCACGTTTTTCCACAGTTGCAACAGAGGCCACAAGCTCATATGCAGTTGGATCAACCACTTTGGCTTTTTTGCCTTTACGGTCAAGTTCATACTTGTAGAAACCCACGTCGTTCTTTTGACCCAGACGTTTGTTTTCATACATGGTTTGAATCGAACCTTTGAAGTCCGGTTTCATACGATCCGGGAAGCCTTCAGCCATCACTTCTGCACCATGCACGCCAGTATCAATACCGACCACGTCCATCAGGTAAGCAGGGCCCATCGGCCAGCCGAATTTTTCCATCACTTTATCGATTTGCTGGAAATCAGCGCCATCTTTAAGCAATAGGTCAAATGCACCGAAGTAAGGGAACAATACGCGGTTGACCAGGAAGCCCGGGCAGTCATTCACCACGATTGGTGTTTTACCCATTTTCTGAGCAAGTACCACAGTCGTTGCAATGGCTTCGTCAGAGGTCTTCGCGCCACGGATCACTTCAACCAAAGGCATCATATGTACCGGGTTAAAGAAGTGCATCCCCACGAAGTTCTCAGGACGTTGCAGGCTTTCAGCCAGACGCGTGATCGAAATCGTAGACGTATTTGAAGCAATGATGGTGTTCTCACGTACTGATTTTTCAGTATCAGCAAGTACAGCAGCTTTGATTTTAGGGTTTTCAGTTACCGCTTCAATCACGATATCCACTTCTTTAAACTCTTCCAGGCTTAAAGTCGGACGGATACGTGCAAGCGTTTCACCCATTTTCGCTGGTGTCATTTTTTTGCGTTCAACCTGTTTGGTCAACAGTTTGTTCGCTTCAGACATACCCAATGCAAGCTGTGGATTACCAATATCTTTCATGATGATTGGTGTGCCTTTGCTCGCCGCCTGATAAGCAATACCACCACCCATGATCCCAGCGCCAAGTACCGCCGCCTGGTTTACCGGATGCGCACCTTTTTCGTAGCGCTTCGAGGTTTTTTTCACGATCTGATCGTTCAGGAACAAACCGATCAATGCACCTGCTTGTGGCGTAACTGCAGCTTTGGCAAAGCCTTCAGCTTCAACTTTTAACGCGTCATCACGATGCAGGCTCGCACCGGCCTGTAATGAATCAAGCAGTAATTTTGGCGCCGGATATTGAGCCGGATTGGCCTTGGCCAAAACCATGCCTTTCGATGAGTTAAACGCCATCATCTGTTCAATCGGGCTGAGTTTAACCGGATCCAGTTTTTCCTGACGCTTGGTTCTCCAGTCTAAACGGCCATGAATCGCCTGTTTGACCAGATCAAGTGCAGCATCTTTAAGTTTGTCAGCAGCAACCACTGCATCTACAGCACCGTCTTTTAGTGCAGCAGCAGGCTTTTTCGGGTTGGCCATGGCCATCCATTCTACGGCGTTGTCGATACCGATCAGACGGCTTAAACGCACTGTACCACCGAAGCCCGGGAAAATGCCCAGCTTGATTTCAGGCAGACCGACTTGCGCCTGTTCTGACATGACACGGTAGTCACACACCAGACACATTTCAAAACCACCACCCAGTGCCATACCATTAATGGCCGCCACTTTAGGAATGTCGAGATCTTCGAAGCTGTTGAAAATTTCATGTACCGGCATCGCCCAGTCAACAATCGCTTGTTCACCCTGAGCAAAGTTATCGCCGAATTCTGTGATATCGGCACCGACAATAAATGTAGATTTGCCTGAAGTGACAATCAGACCTTGAATATCGGCATGGGAGACGGCTTCAATAGCAGCCTTGAAATCTTCAATCGTTGCACGGTTGAATTTGTTAACGGACTCACCTTGTAAGTCAAAGCGGAATTCTGCAATCCCGTCCTCTAGCATTTGGACGGTAATGGCATTGCCAGCGTGGATCATGCCCTGATCTCCTTTATTTTGGAGGACTTCTAAGTTGATGTTGTGAAGCAAATGCGCATATCCCGCGCACTTTTAGACTTCGCTAATCTTACGATAACTATATCCAAAAAGAACATAACAAGTTGTATCAAGCCGTGACGCAAGGGTCATCAATTTTTGCCGAATCGATTCCATCTGCGCTGTATTTTTGTTGCCGTTTTTGACCACAGCCTGAACTAAAGATTCTGTTTCAATTCATTATTTTTTATCGATTAGCCTGATTGATATGGAGCAGGGTGGACAATATTCAAGGGCAGGCTTTGCTGCTATTTGGTCAATTCAGTCAATTATCGGCCTGTGGAACAAGGAAAATCAGGGCTGAATCTCGCTCAGTACATGGCGTGCAGGCATGTATAGATATTTTCGGATCAGCCGCAATAAAACTGCAGTTGATTGTTTTAGTCGAGGGTTTTCTGAGGATTTCAGCCCCAGCATGCCTATGTTGATGCTAGGCCTGAAATAACAGTGCTTCTGTTGAATATGACCTCTGTCATCTGGCACAGAATTGTTTATGATGATCAGGCACATAGATATGGGGATCTCGATGCAGGTATTTCGTTCCAAAAAAGACTGGTGGCTGGTCGCTTTTCTGATCTGTATGAGTGGCCTGTTACTGCAACTGCTGCTGACCATGCAGGCCAAAGGTACCCTGCAGCAATATCCACTGCACACCGCCATCTACATTCTGACCATTATTATTCTGTGGTGGCCGCTGTGGAGTACGCGCTATGTGCTGGAAAATGGAGTGCTGAGTATTAAAAGCCTGTGGTTGAGCTGGCAGATTCCGTTGAGCGCCATCCAGTCCATCCAGCCGACAGATCACTCTATCATTGCACCGGCCTTGTCCTTAAAGCGTCTGCGGATTGACTATAGGGAAGACGGCGTGCAGAAATTTGTATTGGTTTCACCTACAGATCCGACCGCTTTTAGACAGGCAATTCAAGCAAATAAAACGGATAGTGAGTCTGCATGATTTAAGCTTTTGCTTGCTCAGGCAGAACCACAAATTGTCCATCGACACAGTCCAGATGCAGACTGAACTGCTCGGGCTGGCTTAAAAAATACAGCGCCAGAACCGGTTCCAGTTCGGTACGCAGCTTGCGGCCCAAATGCCGGGCGCCGTAACGAATATCATAGCCCTGATAGAAATAGGCTTTGGCTGCATCCGATAAATGTACTTGTCGGTTTTGATGTTGCAGGCGTTTATTGAGTTTTTCCAGTTCAATTTCGACCAGACGTGGCAGGGCATCATGCTGTACCGCCTGATAATGCAGGCTGCGGTCAATCCGGTTTAGAAATTCAGGATCGAATTTACGCTGCATGACTTTTTCAATAATGCGCTGGGTGGGTACATGTTTCAGGCACAGTGCCTGTATTTGCTGTGGCAGGTAGCTGAGTTTTTCCAGATATTGCTGTGCCGCCTGTGCGCCGACATTACTGGTCATAAAGATCATGCAGTTACGGAAATCAATAGTTTTGGTTCCAGCTGTCAGGGTCAATCTGCCAGTATCCAGCACATTCATCAAACCACGAATCACCTCGTTACTGGCTTTTTCCAGTTCATCAAACAGCATGATGCCGGGACGGGTATGGCTGCCGGCAATCGCCGTTTCATCAAACAGGCTGTGACCTTCTTTAGAACCGACATAACCTGGCGGCGCACCGGTGAGTGCCGCGGCATAATGTTCCTGTGCCAGAGTGTTCATGTCAATCCGGCAGAAAGCATCCGGACGACCATAAATCGCTTCGGCAATCAGACGCACGGTTTCAGTTTTACCCACGCCGGTTGGGCCGAGCATCAAGGTGACCGAGAGTGGACGCTCCGGACTGGAGAAATCGGCCTTGACCACATGCAGCATTTTTTCAATTTCATTCAGTGCGGCATCCTGTCCAATCATCCGTTCACGCAGCAATTGCATCACGTGATTCGGCTCGAAATGAAAACGCGGTTTGCCAATCCGGCGATCACGCTCAGAGGGGTGATGGGTGGAGCTGGATGGTTGAACAATATGGATGCCCGATTGCTGCATGGTCATGCGAATCATCTCAAAACTAGACCCTTCGAGCATAGCAAAGTTAAAGGTTGAAATTTAGAGCTTTTAGCAATCAGATCATGCGGAGAAAGCTATAGATTGCAAAGATGGCTGAGCTATAGTTTTAAATTGGGTGTCAAGTTGAGGGGAATTTTGTGTTTTCGCTTGAAAATAACCGAATAATCATCACATATATCTGCAGATTGCATGTAAAAAATAGGCTTTAGGTGAACGAAAACGCACGTCCTCATATCGAGAAAATTCTGGCCAATATGACCAGCCTGCCCGGGGTCTACCGGATGTATGGCAAAGACGGCGAACTGTTGTATGTGGGGAAAGCCAAAAATCTAAAAAACCGGGTCTCCAGCTATTTTGTCAAAACGCTGGATCATCCCAAAACCCAGGCCTTGGTGGCGCGGATTTATGATATTCAGACCTTGGTGGTGCGCTCTGAAACCGAAGCCTTGTTGCTGGAACAGAACCTGATCAAGCTGCATCATCCGCCGTATAACATTATGCTGCGCGATGATAAATCTTATGTCTATATCTTTGTTTCCGCAGATAAACCTTATCCACGACTGGCCAGTGGGCGCGGCAAGGGCAAGCATCAGGTCGGCAAGTTTTTTGGGCCTTATCCGAGTGCCTATACCGCCCGGGATACCTTGGTGGTGCTGCAAAAACTGTTTAATGTGCGTTCCTGTGAAAATAGCTTTTTTGCCAACCGAACCCGTCCCTGTCTGCAATACCAGATCAAGCGCTGTTCGGCGCCCTGTGTCGGATTTATCTCTCCGGAAGACTACAAAGCAGATGTGGATAACTCGATTCGCTTTTTGCAGGGCGATACCAAGGAGCTGAATCAGGAACTGATCGCAAAAATGGAAGCGGCAGCCGAAGCTTTGGAATTTGAAAAGGCCGTGTTCTACCGCGACCGGATGGCACTGCTAAGAGATGTGCAGTCACAGCAGGCGATTTATAAGCTCAAAGGCGAAGCCGATATTTTGTCGATTGCTTATCAGGCCGGGGTGACCTGTGTGCAGATCATGCATGTGCGCAACGGTAAAATGCTTGGCGGAAAAAGCTATTTTCCGGATATGCTCAGTGATGATCTGGGGCAGATGCTGGCCGATTTTATTGCCAATTTCTATTTTCAGGTGGCGGATGAAATTCCGGCCGAGCTGATTGTCAATGTCGAAGTGGCCGATCGCAAGGAACTGGAAGCTGCCCTGTCGCAGCATTTTGATAAAAAAATCCAGATCAAGTCCAAGGTACGAGAAACCCGCGCGGAATGGCTGGAACTGGCACAAATGAATGTACAGCATGCGATTCAGGGCAAGCTGGCCAATCATTTTGAACTGAATGACCGTTTCCATCAGCTGGAACAGGTGGTCGGCCGCCCGGTGGACCGGATCGAATGTTTTGATATTTCGCATACCATGGGTGAAGACACTATCGCGTCTTGTGTGGTATTTGATAGTGGTGGGGTACGTAAACGTGATTATCGTCAGTTTTCCATCCATGACATTCAGGCGGGCGATGACTATGCCGCCATGCGTCAGGCTTTGACCCGTCGTTATAAAAAAGCCATGCTGCCAGATTTACTCCTGATTGATGGCGGCAAGGGGCAACTGCATATGGCGATGGAAGTGATGCAGGAACTAGGGCTGGAGGCCTTTATGGTCGGTGTGTCCAAAGGCGAGGGGCGTAAACCCGGTCTGGAAACCCTGCACTTTACCGATGGTCGCAAGATTCAGTTGCCAGAAGATCATAAGGCACTCCATTTGATTCAGCAGGTGCGGGATGAAGCGCATCGCTTTGCGATTACCAAGCACCGCGCCAAACGCGATAAAAAACGCGGTTCATCGGTACTAGAAGTCATTCCGGGCCTTGGGCCAAAACGCCGTCGTGACCTGTTGACCCATTTTGGCGGGATTCAGGGGGTACTGAAAGCCTCAGAAAGAGATCTGCAACTGGTGCCGGGATTGGGTTCAGTCATGGCACGGATGATCTATAAAGTGCTGCATGAATAATTATCAAGCCCAATGCAAGGGCAAAAGAGCACATTGACGCACGGGTCATTGATCATTCACAGCAGAGCAAGCTTGACTCAATATACTGAGGATCAAGACTCACTGAGGGATCAACATGTCTTTGCAGGCGCTTTATGCACAAATTTCCGAACAGGAATGGGTGGAATTTCCATCAGGGTGGTTACAGGGGCGCACCCTGTATGGTGGTCTGGCTGCAGCAATGATGATGCAAAAAGCGGTTATTCAGATCAATGATCCGGCCAAACATCTGCTCAGTTGCAGCGTCACCTTTGTTGGGCCGATCCAACAGGCGAAAGTGCGACTGAGTGCTGAAATTTTGCGGGAAGGTAAGTCGGTCACCACCATCGAAGTACGTCTATGGCAAGACGAGGTAGTACAAAGTATTCTGATTGCCAGTTTTGGTATCTCGCGTGACTCGGAAATTCAGGTGCAGCAAGAAGAACAGGCACCTGACTATGCTGCACCAGAGCAGCTGTTGCAGATTCCTGCGGGTTATGGCCTGCCAGAATGTTATGACCATTTTGAAATCGCCTGGGCGGACGTCAATCTGCCTTGTAGTGCCAGCTCACGTCCGGACTTTGGCGGCTGGTGCCGTTTTCATCCTGAAAAGCATAGCAATCGTGAATTCCTGATCGCTGACCTGATGGCAATTTTCGACATCTGGCCACCTGGTGTACTGCCGATGTTTAAAAGTATGGCACCTGCGAGTAGTCTGACCTGGAGCGTGACCTATGTGCATCCGCTTCAGCATCAACTGCATGATTGGTTTAAATATAAAGTATTTACGGATCATGCTGCGGATGGTTATGCAACCGAGCATGCCTATCTCTGGGATGCAGAAAATCGCCTGATTGCGATGGCAAGACAAACAGTGACGGTGTTTGCCTAGTGACACTGACAGCCAATTCGTATAAAGTGAAGCCTATTAATGATGGATCAAACCTCTAAAAAAGTGTGCATTTTCATCGTACATGAGGGGAACAATTGGCGGTGTCTATGACTACAGGTCGTATCCTGAATATTCCAAATATCTTGACCTTGGCGCGTATCGCTCTTATTCCGGTATTTTTATTGGTGGCTTACTGGCCGCCTGCAATGGGCTTTGAAGCCAACCATTCTGACATGACACGGCATATTATTTTGACCACGATTTTTGTAGTGGCTGCAGTGACGGACTGGTTTGATGGCTATCTGGCTCGAACTTTAAACCAGACCTCTGCTTTTGGCCGTTTTCTCGATCCGGTCGCAGATAAATTGATGGTCGCAGCTGCGCTGATTGTATTGGTGCAATGGCAACCTTCGATGTCGATGGCTTTTGCTGCGATTGTGATTATTTCACGTGAAATTACTGTTTCAGCATTACGTGAATGGATGGCAGAACTGGGTGCACGAACCAATGTTGCAGTATCAACCGTGGGTAAGTACAAAACCGCTTTTCAGATGATTGCGATTACCGTGTTTTTGCTGAACTGGCCACCGCTAGAAATGCTGGCGTATGCCTTGCTATACACCGCAGTGGTACTCACTTTATGGTCGATGTTCATTTATCTGAAAGCGGCTTGGCCATATCTGAAACAGCCTTAATCGAAATGAAAAGAGAAGCTCCTTGAAAGGGGGCTTTTTTTATGCGCTTAAATTATCAAGCCAATCGGCAAATTGCAGGCAAAAAAATACCCAGCCTTTGGGGGAAGAACTGGGATGAAATCGGGGTATTTGTTGCTTATTATTATAGTTATTCAAAGATATCTCATCTTCTTAGAGCTCATTATAGAGAGACCATTTTACAAAATCATATGACTTCTTGTAGCAGATTGTTGTGTTTTGTGATCGGTTTGTATGTAGGATTTACAATCTATAATTTTGATACAAATATGAATGTTTTTCAGCAGGATAGTGGCTGACTATTGGCGGGGGATAGGCTAGGTAAAAATGCTTTTTAATCCTTCAACTTTTGTCTAAAAAGTACAGAATACCGGCCGCCGCCCAATCAAAACCCTGAATTCAAGACATCAATAACTTAGCTTGCTGCTATTACTCTGTTCTTGAAATTCGAAAGCGCTATTGGGGAGAAAGATTTATAATTTCAGAAATGAAAAAGAGCCTCAAAAGAGACTCTTTGCAGATTAAAGCCTACGTGCAGCATAGCTGCTTGTCTTGCGTTCGGGTGGAGCAGCGCTCCACTAATCCTCACTCAGGCTTTAGCCCTTCAGCTTTTTCCAAAGTTTCGTCATTGCTAAAGAACTTTTCACGTTGTTCTTCTAGAAACTTTTTCGCGTCCGGTTCAAATACGTTTAAACGCTTTTCATTAATCAGCGTAGTCTGGTGTTTGAGCCATTCCTGCCAAGCCTGTTTAGACACATGGTCAAACAGTTCCTGACCCTTGGGGCCTGGGAAGGGTGCAAAGTCCAGGCCTTCCATTTCTTGTTGATACTTACGGCAAAATACTTGTCGAGACATATCAATACTCCGAATTTAAGCTAAAAAAGTTAAGCGTAAAGATTTTCTAAGCGAGTATAAGCACGGGCAATAGCAGATTCGACTTGCGCAGGTGCAGTTCCACCAATATGGTTACGTGCATTCACAGATGCTTCAAGTGTTAACGCTTTTTCAAATACATCGGCTTGAATCAGGTCAGAGAACTGTTGAAGTTGTTCAAGTGTCAGCTCAGACAAATCTTTCGACTCTGCAACACCCAGTGCTACAGCTTTGCCGACAATTTCGTGCGCATCACGGAATGCAACGCCATTTTTCACCAGGTAATCTGCCAGATCAGTCGCAGTAGAGAAACCACGTAGCGCTGCTTCGCGCATTTCAGCAATGTTTGGAACCAGTGCAGGAATCATGTCGGCAAATGCCATCAATGAACCACGTACCGTATCGATCGCATCAAACAAGGGTTCTTTGTCTTCCTGATTGTCTTTGTTGTACGCCAGCGGCTGGCCTTTCATCAGGGTCAGCAGGCTCATCAGGTCGCCATAGACACGGCCGGTTTTACCACGTACCAGTTCAGGCACATCCGGGTTTTTCTTCTGTGGCATGATTGAAGAGCCTGTACAGAAACGATCTGGAATATTCACGAATTTGAACTGCGCTGAAGTCCATAGAATCAGTTCTTCAGACATACGAGACAAGTGCATCATAATTAACGATGCAGCGGCATTAAATTCAATTGCAAAATCACGATCCGATACTGCGTCTAAAGAGTTTTCAGCAACGGCTTCAAAACCTAACAGCTCAGCGGTGTAAGCACGCTCAATCGGGTAGGTGGTTCCTGCAAGTGCAGCAGAACCCAGTGGCATACGGTTGACACGTTTACGGCAATCAATCAGACGCTCAGAGTCGCGTACCAGCATTTCAAACCAGGCCATTAAGTGATGACCAAAAGTCACCGGCTGAGCGGTTTGTAAATGGGTGAAGCCCGGCATGATGGTATCGGTATTTTTAGCCGCCAAGCTTAAAATACCTTTTTGTAATTTTTCGAGTAATTTTAAAATCGCATCAATTTCATCACGTACATAAAGACGAATGTCAGTTGCGACCTGATCATTACGGCTACGGCCAGTGTGTAATTTCTTGCCTGTGATGCCAATACGCTGAGTCAGGCGCGACTCAATGTTCATGTGCACATCTTCTAGGTCAATGCGCCATTCGAACTTACCTGCTTCAATATCGGCTTGAATGGCAGTCAGACCTTCGATGATGTCATCGCGTTCCTGTGCCGTCAGTACGCCTACTTTGGCCAGCATGGTTGCATGGGCAATCGAGCCTGCAATATCCTGTTTATAAAAACGTTGGTCAAATTGAACAGATGCTGTAAATTCAGCAACAAAAGCATCAGTCGCTTCAGAGAAACGACCACCCCACATACCCGAAGTCTGGGCTTGTGATGGATTAGAGGAATTAGAAGATGTGGTCATGTCGGCTCAATCAGATTAAAAGCAGTAGAACGAAAAAGAGTATAACAAATTCAAAGCCTATTGCCGAAGTCACATCTGCTCAATCTTTCGCATCGATAAACAGGCAAACACAAAGTTCCTATTTTTTTAGCCAGATTGGCAATCTTCGCTATTTGCTGGAACTGTTTGTCGGCGGCAATATTCTGGCCATGATTCTAGCGCTCGCAGAAGCACAGTCGTGGCAAGCTTTAAATGCGATGCATCTGCTGCAATATATGCTGTATATCAACTGGGTACTGTTATGTTTTGCAGCACTGGTGGAATTATTCCATCAGGCCTTTCAGCATATGGGGATTAAGCTGGCGCTCATTTCCGGTTTTTTGCTACTACAGGCCATTGTGGTGCTGACCACCATCAGTCTGAATGTTGTGATACATTTTGGAATGAATTTTAATTTTCAGGGCTTAAACCTGGCAATTGCCCTGGATCAGGTTGGGTTACATCTCAGTTTGGGTGTTTTGCTCGGTATGTTTTGTTTTCGCTACCTGTATTTGCGTGAACAATGGGAACAGCAGCAGCATAGTGAACTGAATGCCCGGATTCAGGCCATGCAAGCGCGGATTCAACCGCATTTTCTGTTCAATAGTATGAACAGTGTGATTAGCCTGATCAGCATCGATCCGGATAAAGCCGAACAGATGCTGCTGAATCTGTCCCGCTTATTTCGTGCCAGTTTTCAGGAATTGAAACTGGTCAGTCTGCAAGAGGAAATTGATCTGTGCCAGCGCTATCTGGAGATTGAGCAGATCCGTTTGGGTGAACGCCTGCAAATCGAATGGAAGTTAGAAAACAAAGACTTATACTCACAAGTACAAATCCCATTATTAACTTTACAACCCTTGTTAGAAAATAGTATTTTCCATGGAGTTGAAAAAATTCTCACAAAGAGTACGATAAGCATATTGGTTGAAATATTGCAAAATCAAATTAATATCATTATTACTAACCCTTATACGCAGGATAATAAAACTTTAAAAAAGGGGCATGGTATTGCAATAGAAAATGTCAGACAGCGTCTGCAAGCTTATTACGGACCCAGTATGACCTTTCAAACCTTTGCCGGCGAAGGGATGTTTACGACGGTAGTGCGATATCAATATAAATAAAAATAAATCAAAGAAATCGCAGTTAGCTTTATCATGTATTTGATCATGTTAACTGGGTAAGGAGGAGCAATGGACATCCTGATTTGTGATGATGAGCCTTTGGCTGTCGAGCGATTATCACGTTTGGTCTCTCAGCTGGGGCATGATGTGGTGGCGACTGCAAGTCATGGTCGTCAAGCGATTGATCTGGCTCACCAATACGAACCCGATGTCATACTATTAGATATTCAAATGCCTGAAATGAATGGTCTCGCTTGTGCGCAGTATTTGCGTCAGCTGGACCCGATGCCGGCAATTATCTTTTGTACGGCCTATGACCAACATGCGCTGGATGCATTTAAATCAAATGCCGAAGGCTACTTGCTTAAACCCGTGATGCAACAGGAATTGGCACAGGTTTTGGAGCACTTAACTAAACTTACCCAAGCTCAGATGAGCCAACTAAAACAAAAAGAAAATATGGACGAAATCAATATCAGCCGCCAGCAGATTGCGGCAAAGACCTATCGTGGTGTCGAATTGGTGCCAGTTGAAAATATCTATTATTTTCTGGCGGATCAGAAATATGTCACTGTACGTCATAAAAACGGCAGTGTACTGATTGATGAAACCTTAAAGGAGCTAGAGCAGGAGTTTGGGAACCAGTTTATCCGGATTCACCGTAATGCCTTGATCTCGGTGAATTATCTGGATGGTCTGGAAGTGGTCAGTTCAGGTCAGTATCAGGTGCGTTGTCGTGAGCTGGACGACCGTTTAGCGGTCAGTCGGCGACATTTGCCATTTTTAAGGGATCGGATTCAAAAGCTATAGCAGGAATCAATGAGAGCATTCAGTTGAAACTTGTATAAATTCACTTGCATTTTAAAGTGAGCAGGTTAAGTTTAGACTATTGTTCTCATTTACTGTTATTGAAATTTATGAAGACCCTAAAAATTGCAACTCGACAAAGTCCACTTGCGCTTTGGCAAGCGGAACATATCCGTGCGCGCCTACAAGATTTGCACGCTGGTTTGCAGGTCGAGTTAGTCACTTTTGTTACACAGGGCGATAAAATCCTAGATACGCCGCTGGCCAAAATTGGTGGTAAAGGTCTATTTGTAAAAGAATTAGAAGCTGCTTTACTCGATGGCCGTGCCGATCTGGCCGTACATTCCATGAAGGATGTACCGATGGCATTGCCGGAAGGGCTGAGCCTTGCGGTGATCTGTGAGCGTGAAGATCCACTGGATGCCTTTGTCTCGAATACCTATGCCAGCTTTGATGAATTGCCACAGGGCGCCAAAGTGGGCACTTCCAGTTTGCGCCGTAAAACCCAGATTTTAAAACAGCGTCCTGATCTCGAAATCATTGATTTGCGCGGTAATGTCGGTACACGTTTGTCCAAGCTGGATGCCGGTCAGTATGATGCGATTATTCTGGCCAGTGCCGGTTTGAAACGTTTAGGTCTGGCAGAACGTATTCGTCATACTCTGACTCCTGAAATCAGTCTACCGGCCGTAGGTCAAGGTGCACTGGGGCTGGAATGCCGTACCCATGATCAGGCGGTACTGGACTTGATTCAGCCATTATTACATGCAGAAACGGATGCCTGCGTGCGTGCTGAGCGTGCCTTTAATGCCTATCTGGAAGGCGGATGTCAGGTGCCGATTGCCGGCTATGCCACGCTCCAGAATGATGCGATTTCAATCGAAGGTCGCGTTGGCAGTGTTGATGGAACGGTTTTGCTGCGTGCACAGCACACTGGAAAAATTGCAGAAGCTGAACAGTTAGGGGTGGAATTGGCCAAAAATTTACTCGATCAAGGTGCAGGCGAGTTGCTGAAAGCACTTTATTCAAACTGATGTTACTGATTAATACCCGTCCGAGTGAGCGTGCTGCGAGTTTGACTCAGCAGTTACAGGCAGCGCAGATTTCTGTACTAGAATTGCCTTTGCTGGAATTGCATGCACAGCCTTATTCCGACGAGCTGTTACGCTTGTATCGCCAGCTGGATCAGGCCAAAATCATTGTGGTGGTCAGTCCGACTGCCGCCCAGATTGGCATGCAATATTTACAGCAAGCGGAAATTATCTTATCGCGCTTGGCAGATGTGCAATGGGTGGCGGTGGGTAAAGCCACTGAGCAGGCGCTGGCTGGTTATGGTATTCAAAGTCATGTGCCTGAACTTGAAACTTCGGAAGGCATGTTGCAATTACCCGTGTTAAGGCAACTGCCTGCTGGCTCAGCTGTGGCCTTCTGGCGCGGAGAAGGCGGCCGTCAATTTATGATGGATCATCTGCGCGCAAATAATATCAAAATTTTGAATTTTATTTTATATCGGCGGCAATGCCCCGCAAGCACAGCAATGATTTTGGCAGAAAACCTGGCATTGCTTGAGACGCAGCAGCGCTTTGCCGTGCTAATCAGCAGTGAAGCAAGCTGGTTAAACTGGCTGACATTAATGCAGGATAATTCGGATTTAATGCATCAGGCCCGTTATTTGGTTTTGGGGCCGCGTTTGGCCACTCTTCTTGGGGAATATCAACAACAGCATCAGGCAGGGTTTGAATTTGTGCAAATTGATGATTTAGAGGCGAATACGATCTTGCAAAAAATGAGACTGATACTAGGGAACGCATGAAGAAACTATTTATTGTATTTTTCATTTTGAGTGTGGTGTGGCTCATCAAACTCAGCTATGACCTTTATGTTCTCAATGCAGCGCAGACTGGACTTCATCAAGGTGTTAAACAGTTGCAGCAGCAAAATGCCAATCTCAATGATCAGTTTGTGGCATTAAAACGCCAGTTTACCGCCCAGCAGCAAAATGCAGGCACTCCCTCAGCTCAGGCAGCAGCTGCAGTGCTAACTGCTGACATGCAGAATGATATTGCTCTCGTACAACAGCAGCTGGATCTGATTGAATTTGCACTGCAACAGCAACAATATGCCACCGCCATTGAAAAACTAAACCACCTGCAGAATGAGTTGGATGAGTATGTCTTGGCGCCTGCCTTGGTCAGTAGTCTGCAGCAAGTAATTGCGAAAGATCAGGACATGCTGAAAAAATTCGTCAATAGTCGCTTGGTGCAGCAAAATAAATTAAAAGAAGTATTGATGCAGATGGATGCTGAAATTGAAAAAGAAATTCAGGCTCCGCATCTTCAAAGTTTGGAAACTCAACGCTCTTTCTGGCAGCGCTGGATTCAGATCGAAGCTGCAGAGCAGCCGAGTACCGTATTAATGCAACGGCATCTGGTATTGAAAGAAGCTCAGTTGCGCTTGCTCATTGCACAAAATACGTTGCAGCAAGATCAATCTGTCGCCTTTCAGCAAGCGTTGAATGCGGTGATTGATGTCTTGGAACAATTGCCGGATGCACGTAGTCAGCACTGGATTCAGCAGTTGCATCAAATCAAGGCCACACCGGTCACTCCGACGCCTTTATTAAATACACGCACCTTAGTTGGCTAATTGCTTATGAAACAGATTTTGCTGGCCTATTTATTTATCTGCCTACTGGGTATAGCGGGGCTGAGCATCCTGAGTTATGGGCATGGGGCCGGCTATGTCTATTTATATTGGCGTGAGTGGCAGTTACAAACTAGCCTGTGGTTTTTGGCGGCCTCACTGGTCACGTTCAGTTTTCTGATTCATTGCCTCTGGTACGCGATCAAACAGTATCGCAGCCGTGAACAGCGTAAAAATGAAACCGTATTTAGTTTTGCCCATTTACATCCTTATGAACAACTGGCTGTGATCTGGTTATTAAATGCGGCTCAGGATCAACGGGATTTTATTCAGCAGTCTTTTAGCAAGTCGGGCTTACTCAAACATATTATTGATGCACGATTATCTTGGGGGCAACAGCAATATACAGATGCCTTGACTGCTTTAAATCAGTCTAACCCGATGGCATTTGAGTTGGCAGAATTGCAGCGAATTGAAATTTATTTATCGCAACAGCACGGTGAGCAAGCACTGACTCATTTAGAATTTTTAAATCAGCATGAATTATCACCATGGTTAATACAGGTGAAACCAGCCTATGAACAGCGACTCACCACATTATGGGGTGTATTTGCCCTACAGTTTCCCTGGTTATATTTACGCTCGACTAAATATGGACATTTAGAACAAGAAGTAAAAAAAATATGGCTTGAACAATTATTATTAGCCTATGATCAGGCCACACAAGATGATTTAATTTATTTACAACAGCGTTATTTAGATTTAAAAAAGCAAGTATTTGATCGTGACTATACAGTCAAGTTATTATGGTTGAAATTATTATTCAGAATACCTGAAATGAGTGCCGAACATGAAACAATGGCAATTCATTTATTAGAGCAACAATTTAATCAGGACGTATTTTATTTGTGGTTTCAACAGCAATTGTTACGGCAGAACCCGGATTATGATCATATTGCACAGCAGATTTCGCATTGGGAAACCAAGTATCCGGCATTACCGATTTTGAGTTTTGCAAAATGGCATGTGTTACAGGCCACCGGTTATACAGAGGAAGCCCAGCATTTGCTTGACTTATATCCTGATGATATTCGTATGAGTTATTTGAGAATTAAAGCGGCCTTACAAGACCGTGAAGACTTGCTCCAGCAGTTAAATGCAGTATTTGAGTCCAATGTAAACTTTATCGAAATTAAAATTTGAGAATCATCATGTCAGAATTACAACAATATCCAGTGGTTTATGCACAGAGTGTGGCATGGGGAGACATGGATGCATTGGGTCATGTGAATAATGCCATGTATTATCGTTACATAGAAAATGCACGTCTGGCTTATCTGAATGCATTGGATTTACTGAATGAATCGGTCTCTACGGTGGTCTCTTCAAATCAGTGCCGTTATTTAAAACCGGTGGTTTTTCCAGATCATTTAAAAATTGCAGCACGTATTGAAGAGATTCGAAATAGTGCATTCCGCATGCATTATTTATTATGGAGTGAAAAACAGCAAAGTATAGTGGCAACTTCTGAAGCGGTTATTGTTTGTATTGATCAAAAAACCCTGCAGAAAACTCAAATTCCAGAATATATCCGAAAGAAAATCGAAGCACTTGAATTAACAGCCGGACATGAAATCTAAAAAATGAATTGATTATTTAATTTTGTCATTATTTCTAAACTTTATTGTTATTGATTTAAATATTTATATTGAATGTTTTATTTAATATAAATATGATGGGGTATTATTTAACAAAACAAATAATATTATTTAATCGGAGAGCATTATGCCAGATATTACTCATTTATCAGTAGAAGAGTTAAAGCGTTTACAAGCCGAAGCAGAATCACTGATTGCTTCAAAAAAAGACCAAGAGATCGAAGATGCTTATCAGCAAATCTTGGCCGTTGCTGACAAAGTAGGTATGACGGTTGAACAGTTACTTGAATTTGGCGCGTCTAAACGCAAGAAATCATCACGTAAATCAGTGGAGCCACGTTATCGTAGCAAAAGCAACCCAGATGATACCTGGACGGGTCGTGGCAAGCAGCCGCGCTGGTTGGTGGCAGAGCTGGACAAAGGTGCCAAGCTTGAAGATTTCTTGATCTAAGCCTCGATTTGATCTCGTCATTAGGCTGTCATACAGACAGTCTAAGATTGCTGAACCAAGCATGATTGCTTGGTTTTTTTATATCTATGAATTGGCGTTGGGAAAAAAGTGTGCATAATGTGTCTGTATAAGGAAAACATTATAAATGGGGATTTAGACTTGAGATATTGGTCGTGGTGGGATGAGCAATAAACCTAAAACTTTAAAATGGTTCATCCTTGCTCTTGTGGCGTTTTTTATCTTTGTGATCCTGCAAGTGCCAGCTGCCTGGTTGATTTCAAAATTTTATAAAAATAATCAGGCCTTGCACAATGTAAACGGGAATATCTGGCAGGGCAGTGCTGACTGGAAAAAAGGTAATTTGCGGGGCAGCCTGAACTGGAAAGTACGGCCATTGGACTTGCTGTTGCTGCGAGTTGGGGCAGATGTTGAATTGCATAGCGGCAATACTCAGCTTTCAGGGATCATGGGCTATGGGCTGAATAAAGCCTTGATCGTCAAAAATCTTGAGGGTCAGCTCGCGCCGGAAACCTTAAAAAAAGTGGCAGACTGGCAATGGCCAGCGACTGCTATTCAGTTTAAAGAGCTGGATTTTAAATATAAACAGGAACAAGGCTTCAGTCAGGTGACCGGGCAAATGCAATGGGCGGGTGGTGAGCTGATTTATAGCTTTGCCCAGCGTCAGGAACGTATGAATGTACCGGCCATGACCGGACAACTGGCAGATGAGAGCGGACAGCTCTTACTCGACGTTCGGGATAACCGAGAGCAACGTATGCTGAATATAAAGCTTGATCCCAGTCTGATGCTCGATATCCAGCTTACCCAGCGCTTTTTAATGAATGCACCCTCCTATGAAGGTAAAGCTGGCCTGGATACTTATGTGATTAGTACCCGCCAACCCCTAATGGGAGGCTTGAACTAATGGCCATTTCTCTTGGCGATCTAAAAAATATCGATCTGAAACAGGCCAATCGTGTTGCGCCTGTCGTGTTGCTGTTGTTGATTCTATATTTATGCTGGAAACTGGCGGCCATGTTCTGGTTGCTGATTGCACCACCTCAAGCTATGCAGCTGGATCGGGTGGAACTGGGTTCACAACAGGCGCAAATCCCCAATATCAGTGCATTTTCGCTGTTTCAGGAAAGTGGACAAACAGCAGCAGGAGCAGAAGCTGCCAATATTCTTTTGCAAGGCGTGGTGGTTGCCAGTCCAAGCTATAACTCTTCTGCGGTGCTGAAAGTCAATGATCAGGTGGATCGTTATCGCGTTGGAGAAATGCTGGGCAACAGTGGTTTTGAGCTGGCTGAGGTCTATTGGGATCGGGTCATTCTGCGCAGAGCAACCGGTGCCACTCAGGAAGTGTTATTCAAGGGTCTGGAAAATGGCTTGAATCAGCCGCTCGTGCCGGAAACTCCAGCATCTAATACGATGTCTGCTCCATCTTCGGCTATGAATAGCGCAGCTGAAGCACAAAATCTGCCTTCAGCTCAAAATGAAATCGGTCGGGCAATCCAGCAGATGCAGGAAAACAAGGATCAGTATTTACAGAATATGGGGGTCAGCGCGTCGGATGGGGGCTTTGAAATCACTTCCCGGACGCCGGCTGCACTGCGTAATCGACTCGGTTTAAGACCGGGAGACCGGATTTTATCTTTAAACGGCCAGACGCTAAGCCAAGGACAAACCGAGGCGCAATTACTGGAACAGGCTCGACGTGAAGGTCAGGTCAAACTCGAAATAAAACGTGGTGATCAGACGATGACCATACAACAAGATTTGAAGTGATGTGTCATCACGCATAGGGTTAGGAAACACAAAAGTTTATGGCTTTATTTAATAATAATCGATCAGCATGGGCATGCTGTGTGGCCGCCCCGCTCGTAGCAATGATCAGTACGGCGGGTTATGCGCAAACCTGGAAAATCAACCTGCGGGATGCTGACCTCACCGCATTCATTAATGAAGTGGCTGACATTACCGGCAAGAACTTCGCAGTCGATCCGCGGGTGCGTGGTAATGTTACCGTTATTTCCAATAAAGCACTGAATAAAAATGAAGTCTATGACCTGTTTTTAGGTGTGCTCAATGTCAATGGTGTGGTGGCGATTCCTTCGGGCAATACCATCAAGCTGGTACCGGACAGCAATGTCAAAAGCTCGGGCATTCCCTATGATGCCAGAAGCCGTGCCAGTGGTGACCAGATCGTGACTCGGGTATTGTGGCTGGAAAATACCAATCCGAATGATCTGATTCCAGCACTGCGCCCTTTGATGCCGCAATTTGCCCATCTGGCAGCAGTGCCGGGCACCAATGCGCTGATCGTATCAGATCGGGCCAATAATATTTATCAGCTGGAAACCATCATTCGTAATCTGGATGGCACCGGTCAAAATGATATGGAAGCGGTCAGTCTACAATCGAGTCAGGCCGAGGAAATGATCGAGCTGATCGAGTCCATGACAGCCACGGGTGCAGCCAAAGATGTGCGTGGTTCGCGGGTACGTGTCATCGCAGATACCCGCACCAATCGGATTATCATTAAAGGTGATCCGACGACGCGTAAGCGGCTGCGTCAAATGATTGAAACCCTGGATGTGCCGGCGGCAGACCGTCTGGGCGGCTTGAAAGTCTTTCGTTTGAAATATGCCAGTGCCAAGAATCTGGCAGAGATCTTGCAGGGACTGGTGACAGGGCAGGCGGTGAACAGTAGTTCAAATTCCACTGGTACGTCTTCGGGTTCATCTTCCCTGAGTTCGAATAACAGTTTAAGCAATAACAACAGTAGCAACACCAGCGGAAATAATACTTCCTCCGCTATTCAGTTGAATACCGGCATGAACGCCGAGCAGGGTGGAATTAGCAGCTTTAGCGCAAACGGGGTGAGTATTATTGCCGATGCCACGCAAAACTCTTTGGTGGTTAAGGCCGATCCACAATTGATGCGGGAAATCGAATCAGCAATTAATCAGCTGGATATTCGCCGTCAACAGGTACTGATTGAAGCTGCCATTATCGAAGTAGAAGGTACAGATGCCGATCAGCTTGGGGTGCAATGGGCCTTGGGAGATATCAGTAGCGGTATCGGGCTGATTAACTTTGATAATTTTGGTACCAGCCTAAAAAATGTGGCAGCCGGTTATCTCACCGGCGGTGGTGCAGGTGCTGCAAGTACCGTGGGAGCTGGGACTTCGTTGGTGCTCGGCGATTATCGTGAAGGCAGTGATGGTTCACGCCGTCTGTATGGTGCGCTGATTCAGGCCTTAAAAGAAAGCACCAAGTCCAATCTGTTGTCTACGCCATCCATTGTGACTATGGACAACGAAGAAGCCTATATTGTGGTCGGTGAAAACGTACCCTTTGTGACAGGCTCGGTTTCAACTGGCGCTGCTGGGGTGGCCAATCCCTATACCACGATTGAACGTAAAGATGTCGGGGTCACTTTAAAAGTGGTGCCGCATATTGGTGAAGATGGTACGGTGCGTCTGGAAGTGGAGCAGGAAGTATCGGCTGTTAATCGGGATCGTGGACAAGCGCAGGATCTGGTGACCAGCAAGCGTGCGATTAAAACTTCGATTCTGGCTGAAAATGGGCAAACCATTGTGCTGGGTGGTCTGATTTCGGATAACACCAGTTATGGCCGTCAGGCAGTTCCGGGTCTGGGCGCAATCCCTGGTCTTGGGCGTTTATTCCGTTCTGAAGGTAAATCTAATCAGAAACGTAATCTGCTGATCTTCATCCATCCAACGATTGTGGGGGATAAAAATGAAGTCAGTAAACTGACCCAGCAACGTTATAGCCAACTGTATAGTCTGCAACTGGCCCTGGATGCTGATGGTAATTTTGCCAAGCTGCCGGAACAGGTCAGTGATGTCTATCAACAGCGTATTCCGGTTTCGAAAACACCTTTACAAAATTCGTCTTATCAAACTGTGCCGACTGCTCCGGTGCCGACTCAGCCAGCTGCTGTGGTAGTCACGCCTGTCGCGATTGAGCCTGTGTTGCAGTCACAACCCGGACAACACGTCGAAAAGCGTAAGAATACCGTGACCACCACAACACTTAGACCGAAAAGCTAAGTGATGTAGCATGAACAAACAGCATGTTATGATAATGTCAAAGAGAAAAGAGAAGTAAATTCATGACTTGGAAAATACACGCGATTACAGGTGACTTGACAGGGCAAGAGATTAGCATTGACCGTGATATGCTGGTGGGACGTCATCAGGCCGCAGACATTGTGTTGCAGGCCGCAGAGATCTCGCGCAAACATGCTGCTTTCTTGCTCAAAGATGATGCGCTCTGGGTACAGGACTTAGGATCATCGAATGGCACTTTCGTCAATGATGTGCAGATTGCACAGGAAACGTTATTAAAACAGGATGATATCGTTCAGTTTGCCAGCCTGAAATTTTCCGTGTTGGCGCCTGTGGCTGCGGTAGAAGTTCCAGCAGAAATAGAAGCCACGGCAGAAAAAGTCGTGGCACAGGTTGAAGTGACTGAACCAACGCCAGCACAACAAATGAATGAGCAGGGTATACCGGAACTGACACAGCGAGATGCCTCAGTCCAGCTGACCCGAGATGGCATGCCAACCCATGTCGGGATTCCAAAACCAGCGCCGATTCCTGAAGGCGTCGATCTTGCTGCAGTGAAACCAGAACCTACGCCAATGCCGGTTGAGCAGCCTGTGTCACGGGTAGAGCAGGAAAAAGAAACCCAGAAAAATGTGTCTGTTGGTTTGATTTCAGTGATTGTATTGATTATTTTGGCAATTATGGCTTGGGTAATGTTTAAATAAGCCGATGATTGGTTACAATCAAGGCATGCACAGCGCATGCCTTTTTTGTGGCTGCGAATAATATAAAAGAGGGTCGGGATGTCTATTGCACAATTAGAACAGCGTGAACTGATCTTGTTTGATCTGGATGGTACTTTGGTTGATTCGGCGCATGACCTGTATCGTGCCATGAATATGAGCCTGAATGTGTTGCAATTGCCTTTGGTCACGGAAGAGCAGGTTCGTACCTGGGTGGGCAAGGGCACCTCGATATTTTGTGAAAGTGTATTGCTACATCTGGTCGGTGAAGTTACACCCGCACAGCATCAGGAGCTGCTGAATACTTTTCTGGATATTTATAATGTTGATCCTTGTGTCGACACGGTTCCATTTCCCGGAATTCTGAAGTTTCTCGACTGGGCCAAAGCGCAGGGCAAAACCCTGATCTGCGTCACCAATAAGCCGGAGCTTCCTGCTTGTGCTATTTTAGAGACATTGGATATGGCACATTATTTTGCCGAGACCATTGGTGGCGACCGTTTTAGCGAACGTAAACCGCATCCGCGTCAATTATTGCACTGTGTCGAACAGTATGGTGTAAATAAAGAACAGGTGTTACTGATCGGGGATTCTTCCAATGATGTGGAGGCTGCACGTCGCGCCGGGATTGATTGTATTGTGGTGAGCTACGGCTATAATCACGGTGAAAATATAGCAGACTGTCATCCTCAAGAAATTGTAGATGATCTACGTGAATTGCTTGCTTAATTAGGGTGTTAGGAAAATAAAATGAATAGTGATCAGGTTTTTCGATGGCGTCGCTCAGTTCAAGTCTATTTATACACTGAGTAAACCCAATTTAAAGAGAAAAACCGCATGACCACACAAGCACAATTCCAGCAACTTGCTGCACAAGGCTATAACCTGATTCCAGTGTACCGTCAGCGTCTGGCCGATACGGATACCCCACTTTCTATTTTCGCGCGTCTTAGGCAGCATCAGCAGGCTTATCTGTTTGAATCTGTCGAAGGTGGAGAAAACTGGGCACGCTATTCGATTATTGGGCTGGGCGAATCTACGGTATTTTCCTGTAATGCCGGTGAACTGACGGTACAGCATGCGGACGGCTCAATTGAAAAGCAGCACTGTGCAGATCCTTTTCACTATATTCGTGACTTTCAGGCTCAGTTTAAAGTGCCGACCCAACAGGACTTGCCTGCATTGCCAAGCTTCACTGGCGGTCTGGTGGGCTACTTTGGTTATGATGCCGTGCGTTATATTGAACCCAAACTCAAAAATGTGCCTGAAGCAGATCCGGTTGGCTTGCCTGATATCTGGATGATGTTGTCTAAAACCGTCATTGTCTTTGATAATTTAAAAGATACCTTATTTCTGATTGTGCATGCCGATGCAGCTGACCCGATTGCTTATGAAAAAGCACATGAACAATTGAATGAATTGGAAAATATTCTGGCAACACCGATTAGCCTGAAAGCTGAAAAACATAGTCCGCCACATTTTGAATCTCTAACCGGACATGACAACTTTATTGCCTCGGTTGAAAAGGTCAAAGAATATATTCGTGCCGGCGATGTGATGCAGGTGGTGCCAGGGCATCGTATGGTGTCAGATTTCGATGGCGATCCCTTACAGGTCTATCGTGCGCTACGTCATCTGAATCCTTCGCCGTATCTGTTTCTGGTACAAGGGCAAACCTTGGAAAACAATACACCGTTCCATATTGTCGGTTCATCACCAGAAATTTTATCGCGTCTGGAAAATGGCATTGCCACAGTGCGTCCTTTAGCAGGTACCCGACCACGTGGTAAAACCAAAGAAGAAGATTTAGCCCTTGAGCAAGACTTGCTCTCTGATGAAAAAGAAATTGCCGAGCATGTCATGCTGATTGACTTGGGTCGCAATGACGTCGGACGCATTGCAAAAATTGGTAAAGTTCAAGTGACTGATCAAATGGTGATCGAGCGTTATTCACATGTCATGCATATTGTCTCGAATGTACAGGGTGAAGTGCGTGACGATGTCGATGCTTTGGATGTTTTTAAGGCAACTTTCCCTGCCGGTACGCTTTCAGGTGCACCAAAAATTCGTGCCATGGAAATTATTGACGAAGTTGAGCCGGTAAAACGCGGAATTTTTGGTGGCGCTGTCGGTTATTTAGGCTGGCATGGTGAAATGGACATGTCGATTGCGATTCGTACCTGTGTGATCCGTGAAAATAAGGTCTATGTTCAGGCCGGAGCAGGGCTGGTTGCCGACTCAAATCCCGAATCTGAATGGAATGAAACCCAAATAAAAGCTCGCGCAGTGATCAAAGCGGTTGAATTATCATCAAATGGTTTGATTTTATGAGTTTTTGGGGTTTTTTTTGAAAAAAACACTTGCATGGTTTGTGAGTTTTGCTAAACTGCACACCGTTCCGATACGAAACGTACGAAACACTAAGAAACGCCGGCATAGCTCAGTTGGTAGAGCAACTGACTTGTAATCAGTAGGTCCACAGTTCGAATCCGTGTGCCGGCACCATCTTAGAGAGTTTCAAGGGTTGAGTAAAGAACAGCACTGATGTAAGTGTAAAATGGTGAGGTTCCCGAGCGGTCAAAGGGGGCGGACTGTAACTCCGCTACGAAAGTTTCGAAGGTTCGAATCCTTCCCTCACCACCAATTTTAATACTTCAATAAGTGGTTTGTACCAACATCGTGCGGGAGTAGCTCAGTTGGTAGAGCGGTAGCCTTCCAAGCTGCATGTCGCGAGTTCGACCCTCGTCTCCCGCTCCATTGAAGTGCTAATATTTGCTCTTATAGCTCAGTGGTAGAGCACTCCCTTGGTAAGGGAGAGGTCTCGAGTTCAAATCTCGATAAGAGCTCCAGATTACAGTTTAGCAATTTTTATTGCACAATATTCCAGAAGCAGGCTATTTAGTCTGCTTTTCAAGTATTTGGTATTTGGTTTTTTAAAACGACATGTCGGAACTGGGTTTTACTCAGAATTGTGTTCGACGTAAACGAGGAGTATTAACATGGCTAAGGCTAAGTTTGAACGTAATAAGCCACACGTTAACGTGGGCACAATTGGTCACGTCGACCATGGTAAAACAACTTTAACAGCTGCGATTGCAACTGTATGTGCGAAAAAATTCGGTGGC
>NZ_VPEC01000015.1:0-74138 GCF_013417355.1 Acinetobacter sp. YH12255 | reverse complement strand
GCCACGCCGATTATGTTAAAAACATGATTACTGGTGCTGCTCAGATGGACGGCGCGATCCTTGTATGTGCTGCGACTGATGGTCCTATGCCACAGACTCGTGAACACATCCTGCTTTCTCGTCAGGTAGGTGTACCTTACATCGTTGTATTCTTGAATAAATGCGACCTTGTAGACGACGAAGAGCTTCTTGAGCTGGTTGAAATGGAAGTTCGTGAACTTCTTTCTACTTATGACTTCCCGGGCGATGACACTCCAGTAATCCGCGGTTCTGCACTTGCTGCACTTAACGGTGAAGCTGGTCAGTATGGCGAAGACGCTGTTGTTGCACTGGTTGAAGCACTTGACTCTTACATTCCAGAGCCAGAACGTGCAATCGACCTTCCATTCCTTATGCCAATTGAAGACGTATTCTCAATCTCTGGTCGTGGTACAGTAGTAACTGGCCGTGTAGAGACTGGTATTGTTAAAGTAGGCGAATCAGTTGAAATCGTTGGTATCCGTGATACTCAAGTAACTACAGTTACTGGCGTTGAAATGTTCCGTAAATTGCTTGACGAAGGTCGTGCAGGCGAGAACTGTGGTGTTCTTCTACGTGGTACTAAGCGTGAAGACGTACAACGTGGTCAAGTATTGACTAAACCAGGTGCGATCAAGCCACATACTAAATTCGATGCGGAAGTATACGTACTTTCTAAAGAAGAAGGTGGTCGTCACACTCCATTCCTTAACGGTTACCGTCCACAGTTCTACTTCCGTACTACGGACGTAACTGGTGCGATCGCGCTTAAAGAAGGCGTGGAAATGGTTATGCCTGGTGACAACGTTGAGATGTCAGTAGAGCTAATCCACCCAATCGCAATGGACCCAGGTCTACGTTTTGCGATCCGTGAAGGCGGTCGTACAGTGGGTGCTGGTGTAGTTGCTAAAGTAACTGCATAATCATAGAATAAGATAAACGGGTTGGGGTTTAGGCTCCAACTTGTTATTTTGCAGGTCAGTAGTTCAATTGGTAGAGCGTCGGTCTCCAAAACCGAATGTTGGGGGTTCGAGTCCCTCCTGACCTGCCAAGTTTTGAAAAAGACGCTTGATGTCGGCAAAATTGGTCATATAATAAGTCGCGAAACCTACGACGAGTACAAAAATGTCGAATGAAAAATCACGCGACGCATTAGGCGAAGCGGCAATTCCTCAAAGAAATAATCCTGCAGTAGATGTAAGTTCTGGTTCTCCATTAGACATGGTTCTATGGGTTATCGCCTTGATTTTATTGGTTGGTGCAATGATGGTAAACCAATATTTACCAGCATACTGGGCCCCTGCGAATGATATTTGGGTGCGTGTTGGGGTGATTTTGGCTTGTATCGTTGCAGCATTCGGTTTATTATACGCCACCCATCAAGGCAAAGGCTTTATTCGTCTGCTGAAAGATGCACGAATCGAGCTCCGTCGAGTGACCTGGCCTACCAAGCAAGAGACTGTGTCCACATCTTGGCAAGTTCTTGTTGTAGTCGTAATTACCTCCATTGTTTTATGGTGTTTCGATTATATTTTAGGCTGGTTAATCAAGTTTATTATCGGGTAAGAGAGCTATGAAACGTTGGTACATTATTCATGCCTATTCAGGTTATGAAAAACAAGTAATGCGTTCGCTTAATGATCGAATCCAGCGTAGCGCTGTTGCCGATAGCTTTGGTGAAGTCCTGGTTCCTACCGAAGAAGTGGTAGAAATGAAGGATGGCAAGAAACGTAAATCAGAGCGCAAGTTCTTTCCTGGCTATGTTCTAGTCGAAATGGAAATGAATGACGACACTTGGCACATTGTTAAAGAATGTCCGAAAGTTTTAGGCTTTATTGGTGGTACGGCTGAAAAACCGGCGCCAATTACGCAAAAAGAAGCCGATGCGATTCTTGCGCGTGTACGCAATACTGGTGAAGCACCTCGTCCTAAGACGATGTTTGAACCAGGCGAAGAATTACTCGTAGTTGACGGTCCATTCACAGACTTTAAAGGTGTGGTGGAAGAAGTTCAGTACGAAAAGTCACGTTTGACGTTGACCATTAATGTATTTAACCGTCCAACTCAAGTTGAACTGGAATTTCGTCAAGTCGAAAAATCAGTTTAATTGGTTTGGGTTGAAAACGCCTGATTTGCGTGCAAATCAGGCATTGTTGTTGTAACGGTATCGTTACTTGAAATCATTGGGGAGCCTTCACCGGCGTTTGCACCCAGAGGTAATTTGAAATGGCTAAGAAGATTGACGGCTATATCAAGCTGCAAGTTCCAGCTGGTAAAGCGAATCCATCTCCACCGATTGGTCCTGCACTAGGTCAACGTGGTGTGAACATCATGGCATTCTGTAAAGAATTCAATGCTGCGACACAAAAAGTTGAAGCTGGTCTACCAATTCCAGTCGTGATCACTGTGTACAACGACAAGTCGTTCACATTCATCATGAAAACTCCACCTGCTGCTATTCTTCTTAAGAAAGCTGCTGGTATCCAGAAGGGTTCAGCTGTACCTAACAAAACTAAAGTTGGTAAGTTGACTCGTGCTCAAATCGAAGAAATCGCGACTACTAAAGAACCAGATTTGACTGGTGCTGATTTAGACGCACGTGTACGTACCATTGCTGGTTCTGCGCGTTCTATGGGCTTGGAAGTGGAGCTTTAAGACATGGCTAAATTAACTAAACGTCAAAAAGCGATCGTAGCTGCTGTAGAAGCGCACAAAGTTTACACGCTAGAAGAAGCTGTTGCAGTTTTAGAGAGCCTTCCAGCTCCTAAATTCAAAGAATCTTTGGATATCGCGGTAAACCTAGGTGTTGATCCTCGTAAATCTGACCAAGTTGTTCGTGGCGCGACTACACTTCCTGCAGGTACGGGTAAAACTGTACGTGTAGCTGTATTCGCTCAAGGCGCTGCTGCTGAAGCTGCTAAAGCTGAAGGCGCAGACGTTGTTGGTTTCGATGATCTTGCTGAAAGCATCCAAGCGGGTAACCTTGACTTTGACGTTGTAATTGCTGCTCCAGATGCAATGCGCGTTGTAGGTAAACTTGGTACGATCCTTGGTCCACGTGGCTTAATGCCAAACCCTAAAGTGGGTACGGTAACTCCTGACGTAGCAACTGCAGTTAAAAATGCAAAAGCTGGTCAAGCACGTTACCGCGTAGACAAAGCGGGTATTATCCACGCTGCGATCGGTCAGGTAGGTTTCACTGCTGAAGCTGTTCGTTCAAACGTTGAAGCACTCGTTGCTGACTTGAAACGTTTAAAGCCTGCGACTTCTAAAGGCGTATACATTCAAAAGATCACTTTGAGCTCAACTATGGGTCCTGGTTTGATCGTTGATGTAGCAAACGTTTCTAAATAAGTCTCGACTTATACAGAATTTTAAAGCCCTGAGTAAGTTTTAAAGCACTGCTTTAAAACTTACGCAAGAAACGCTCCGTCGTATTTTGCAAACTTAGGCAAACTTTGAATTGATAAATGAAAATTTATCAGCGTCAAAGACCGCGGGCGAGGGGAGTTTTATGCTTCGCTCTTAATCGTCCAGCCTGCGTAGACGCGGTGGTGTGATTTGTTCATCCTCCGCGTGTTAGTCCAGTGATGGATTAACGAATTGGGAGTGTACTTCGCGTAAGTACATAAATCACCGTTAGGAGGTTTTACAATGGCTCTTCTTATCGAAGGCAAAAAACAGATCGTAGCTGAAGTAACTGAAGTTGCTTCTACTGCATTTGCTGCTGTTGTTGCTGACTATCAAGGTTTAACTGTTGAGCAATTAACTGCTCTTCGCGTTGAAGCTCGTAAACTAGGTGTTCACACACGTATCGTGCGTAACACTTTGGCTAAACGCGCTCTTCAAGATACTCAATTCAATATCTTGAACGACAACCTTGTTGGCCCAACAATCTTAGCTTTCTCGACTTCTGAAGACGACATGGGTGCTGCTGCACGTTTGTTCGAAGAATTCGCTAAAACTAATAAAGCATTTGAACTTAAAGCTGCTGCATTTGATGGCAAACTTTATCAAGGCGAAGAAGTTAGCGTTATCGCGAATCTTCCGAACCAAGAAAAAGCGCTTACTATGCTTGCAAACGTTCTTCAAGCTCCTATTTCGAAATTGGGCCGCTTACTTACAGCGCTTCAAGAGAAAAACGAGTCAGAAGCTGCTTAAGCTCAAACTTACACACACATCATTCAATACCCATTTGGAGTTAATCTCATGGCTTTAACAAACGAAGAAATCCTAAACGCAGTTGCTGAAAAAACTGTTCTTGAACTTGTTGAACTTATTTCTGCTTTCGAAGAGAAATTCAACGTTTCTGCTGCTGCTGTAGCTGTTGCTGCTGGTCCTGCTGCTGCTGCTGCTGAAGAGCAATCTGAATTCAATGTTGAATTGACTTCTTTTGGCGCAAACAAAGTTGCTGTAATTAAAGCAGTTCGTGAAGCAACTGGCCTTGGCTTGAAAGAAGCTAAAGACATGGTTGAAAGCGCTCCTACAGTTCTTAAAGAAGGCGTTTCTAAAGAAGAAGGCGAAGAACTTAAGAAGAAACTTGAAGAAGCTGGTGCTACAGTTACTCTTAAGTAATAGCTTAAGGGAGCCGGTTTTTTTATAATCAGCTCCAAAAATTGGCTGATGGCTCTTGGGTCATCAGCCTTTTTGCGTTACAATAATCGGCTCGATTTTTGTTTGCATGATATAAAAATCATACAAATTAAAAATAAACATAATGAACAAACGTTTACCAATATTTTTCAGTAAAAAAATATTGATAAGCGTTTTAATACCACTAAAAATTGCAGCATTTGTAAAGAGTGGTGGCCATATCGGCCAGCGTAATTCCTTCTGAGCCCGTTCTGCAGGCGGGCTTGGTTTACACTTTCCGAGGACTCCAGATGGCATACTCATATACCGAAAAGAAACGGATCCGTAAGAATTTTGGTAAATTGCCTAGCGTTATGGATGCTCCGTACCTGCTCGCGATTCAAGTCGACTCGTACAGAACGTTCTTACAAGATGGCAAATCACCAAAAAACCGCGAAGATATCGGTCTCCAAGCCGCATTTCGTTCAGTTTTTCCTATAGAAAGTTATTCTGGCAATGCTGCTTTAGAATTTGTTGAGTATAGTCTTGGTAAGCCTGAGTTTGATGTACGCGAATGTATTCTTCGTGGCTCAACTTATGCAGCACCAATGCGTGTAAAAATTCGTTTGATCCTGAAAGATCGTGAAACGAAGTCAATTAAAGACGTACGTGAACAAGAAGTCTATATGGGCGAGATGCCATTGATGACGGATAACGGTACCTTTGTAATTAATGGTACCGAGCGTGTAATCGTATCTCAATTACACCGTTCACCAGGCGTATTCTTTGACCACGATAAAGGTAAGACTCACTCAAGTGGTAAAGTCCTTTATTCAGCGCGTATCATTCCTTACCGTGGTTCATGGTTAGATTTTGAATTCGATGCCAAAGACCTGGTCTATGTACGTATTGACCGTCGTCGTAAATTACTTGCGACTGTGGTGCTGCGTGCGCTGGGTTATAGCAGCGAAAACATTCTCAACATGTTCTACGAGAAAGTCCCTGTGTATCTTGACATGGGTAGCTATCAAATTGACTTGGTGCCGGAACGTCTGCGTGGCGAAATGGCACAATTTGACATCTTGGATAAAGATGGCAAGGCAATCGTTGAGCAAGGTAAACGTATTAACGCGCGTCATGTACGTCAGATGGAAGCTTCAGGTCTTGAAAAACTTGCAGTGCCTGATGAGTATTTGTATGAGCGTATCACGGCTGAAGACATCGCATTAAAAGATGGCGACGTGATTGCTGCAAATACCGTATTGAGCCATGAAGTCATGGTGAAAATTGCAGAAGGCGGCGTGAAGCAGTTTAATGTTCTGTTCACCAATGATATCGACCGTGGTTCATTCGTTGCAGATTCTCTACGTGCAGATACTACGACCACTCGTGAAGAAGCATTAGTAGAAATCTACAAAGTCATGCGTCCGGGCGAGCCACCAACCAAAGAAGCAGCTGAGAACCTGTTCAATAACCTGTTCTTCTCTTCTGAGCGTTATGACTTGTCTCCAGTCGGTCGTATGAAGTTCAACCGTCGTTTGGGTCGTCCTTACGAAGTGGGTACAGACCAGAAGTCGCGTGAAGTTGAAGGTATTCTCTCGAACGAAGATATCACTGATGTATTGAAAACATTAGTTGAAATCCGTAACGGTAAAGGTGAAGTCGACGATATCGATCACTTGGGTAACCGTCGTGTTCGTTCTGTGGGCGAAATGACAGAAAACCAATTCCGTGTCGGTCTGGTTCGTGTAGAACGTGCTGTTAAAGAACGTTTATCTCAAGCTGAAACAGACAACCTGTCTCCGCAAGATCTAATCAATGCGAAGCCTGTTGCTGCTGCAATCAAAGAATTCTTTGGTTCAAGCCAGTTGTCTCAGTTCATGGATCAAAACAACCCGTTGTCTGAAATCACGCACAAGCGTCGTGTATCAGCACTTGGTCCCGGTGGTTTGACGCGTGAACGTGCGGGCTTTGAAGTACGTGACGTACATCAAACGCATTACGGTCGTGTATGTCCAATTGAAACGCCGGAAGGTCCAAACATTGGTTTGATCAACTCGCTTTCTGTATATGCTAAAGCGAACAACTTCGGTTTCCTGGAAACGCCTTACCGTAAAGTAGTTGATGGCCGTGTAACCATGGACATTGAATACCTGTCTGCGATTGAAGAAGTGGGTACTGTGATTGCACAGGCCGATTCTGCAGTAGATGCTGATGGTAATTTATTAGAAGAAGTTGTATCTGTACGTCACCAAGGTGACTTCGTACGCATGCCGCCGGAAAAAGTAACGCATATGGATGTATCTGCTCAGCAGGTTGTATCTGTGGCTGCGTCACTGATTCCGTTCCTTGAACACGATGATGCCAACCGTGCATTGATGGGTTCAAACATGCAACGTCAGGCTGTTCCTACGTTAATCGCTGACAAACCACTCGTAGGTACGGGTATGGAAGCGAACGTAGCACATGACTCTGGTGTGTGTGTGATCGCTCAGCGTGGTGGTCGTATTGAGTTTGTTGATGCATCTCGTGTCGTGATTCGTGTGAACGAAGAAGAGATGATCGCAGGTGAGGCAGGTGTAGATATCTATAACCTGATCAAATACACCCGTTCAAACCAAAACACCTGTATCAACCAGAAAGTTCTGGTGAACCTGGGCGATAAAGTGGGTCGTGGTGATGTATTGGCCGATGGTCCATCGACTGATGGCGGTGAGCTAGCGCTTGGTCAAAACATGCGCGTCGCATTCATGACCTGGAACGGTTACAACTACGAAGACTCGATCTTACTTTCAGAGCGTGTACTTCAAGAAGACCGTTTAACCTCGATTCATATCCAGGAATTGTCATGTGTCGCACGTGATACTAAGCTTGGTGCTGAAGAAATCACGGCCGATATCCCGAATGTGGGTGAAGCAGCGCTTTCTAAACTTGATGAATCAGGTATTGTTTACATCGGTGCTGAAGTAACAGCAGGTGATATTCTTGTTGGTAAAGTGACGCCTAAAGGTGAAACGCAGCTAACGCCGGAAGAAAAATTGCTTCGTGCAATTTTTGGTGAAAAAGCAGCTGACGTTAAAGATTCATCTTTACGCGTTCCATCTGGTACCAAAGGTACTGTGATTGATGTTCAAGTGTTTACACGTGATGGTCTTGAAAAAGACGAACGTGCTCAAGCAATTGAAAAAGCTCAGCTTGATGCTTACCGTAAAGACTTGAAAGAAGAGTTCAAGATCTTTGAAGAAGCAGCACGTGAACGTGTAATTCGTTTGTTGAACGGTCAAGAGTCGAATGGTGGCGGTACCACTAAACGTGGCGACAAACTGTCTGAAGACGTGTTGTCTGGTTTAGAGCTTGTTGATCTTCTTGAAATTCAACCGGTTGATGAAGCAATCGCTGAACGTCTAACGCAAATTCAAGTGTTCTTGAAAGAGAAGAGCTTCGAAATTGACGAGAAATTTGCTGAGAAAAAACGCAAACTTTCTACAGGCGATGAGCTGACCACTGGCGTATTGAAAGTAGTTAAAGTTTATCTTGCGGTAAAACGTCGCATCCAGCCGGGTGATAAGATGGCCGGTCGTCACGGTAACAAGGGTGTTGTATCAAACATCTTGCCGGTAGAAGACATGCCACACGATGCCAACGGTGTACCTGTTGATATCGTACTGAACCCGCTGGGCGTACCATCGCGTATGAACGTGGGTCAGATTCTTGAAACTCACTTAGGTATGGCTGCCAAAGGTCTTGGCGATCAAATCGACAAGATGATGAAAGAGCAACGTACTGTACTTGAGCTTCGTGATTTCCTGGACAAGATTTATAACAAAGTTGGTGGCGAGCAAGAAGATCTTGACAGCTTGACTGATGAAGAAATCTTGAAACTTTCTGGTAACTTGCGTGCTGGTGTGCCTTTGGCAACACCTGTATTCGATGGTGCTGAAGAAGGTCAGATCAAAGAATTGTTACAACTTGCAGGTCTATCAAGTACTGGTCAGACAGTATTATATGATGGTCGTACTGGTGAGCGTTTCGACCGTCCAGTAACTGTAGGTTATATGTACATGCTGAAACTGAACCACTTAGTTGATGACAAGATGCATGCGCGTTCAACTGGTTCTTATTCTCTAGTCACGCAACAGCCGCTGGGTGGTAAAGCACAATTCGGTGGTCAGCGTTTCGGTGAGATGGAAGTCTGGGCACTAGAAGCTTACGGTGCAGCATATACGCTACAAGAAATGCTGACTGTGAAATCGGATGACGTTGAAGGCCGTACCCGTATCTACAAGAATATTGTAGATGGTAACCATTATATGGACCCGGGTATGCCTGAATCGTTCAACGTATTGACCAAAGAGATCCGTTCTTTAGGTATCAACATTGAACTGAAAAATGGTGACTAATTAGTTCCATTTAATCCCCCCAACCCCCTTTATGAAAGGGGGGGATTTGCTCCTCTTGCTTTGAGGAGTTTTCCCCCTTAGAAAAAGGGGGATCAAGGGGGATTAGTTCAGTTAAAAAACAATATTTGTGACCCAGTTGTTGAGTGAAAATCTCCACAACACACGGAGAAAAAAATTGAAAGACTTGCTCGATATCATGCGCAAAAAGACGGATTCAGACGGTCATGCTCCAGTAGAGTTTGACCGCATCCGTATTGGTCTTGCGTCACCAGAAATGATTAAGTCATGGTCTCACGGTGAAGTTAAAAAGCCAGAAACCATTAACTATCGTACGTTCAAACCTGAACGTGATGGTTTATTCTGTGCCAAAATCTTTGGTCCAGTAAAAGATTACGAATGCTTGTGTGGTAAATACAAGCGTATGAAATACAAAGGCGTCATTTGTGAAAAATGTGGCGTTGAAGTAACAACTGCGAAAGTTCGTCGTGAACGTATGGGTCACATCGAGCTAGCTTCTCCAGTTGCACACATCTGGTTCTTGAAATCATTGCCGAGCCGTATCGGTCTATTATTAGACATGACGCTACGTGATATCGAACGCGTATTGTATTTCGAATCTTATGTGGTTACCGATCCTGGTATGACACCATTTGAGAAATACCAGCTTCTGAACGATGAAGAATACTTCAATGCGTTGGAAGAACACGGTGATGAATTCACAGCGAAAATGGGTGCTGAAGCGGTTCAAGACTTGTTGAAAGACATCGATCTTGAAGCTGAAATTGCGCGTCTTCGTGAAGAAATTCCTGTGACAACTTCAGAAACCAAGCTGAAAAAAGCCTCTAAGCGTTTGAAGTTGATGGAAGCATTCAACGATTCGAACAACAAGCCAGAATGGATGGTGTTGACTGTACTTCCAGTTCTGCCACCAGACCTTCGTCCGTTGGTACCACTTGAAGGTGGTCGTTTCGCGACTTCTGACTTGAACGATCTTTACCGTCGTGTGATTAACCGTAACAACCGTTTGAAGCGTCTTCTTGACCTTGCAGCGCCAGACATCATCGTACGTAACGAAAAACGTATGTTGCAAGAGTCTGTCGATGCATTGTTAGACAACGGTCGTCGTGGTCGTGCAATTACCGGTTCAAACAAGCGTCCGCTTAAATCTTTGGCAGATATGATCAAAGGTAAGCAAGGTCGTTTCCGTCAGAACTTATTGGGTAAACGTGTCGATTACTCAGGTCGTTCGGTCATTACCGTTGGTCCAAACCTGCGTTTGCACCAATGTGGTCTTCCGAAGAAAATGGCACTTGAACTGTTCAAGCCATTCATTTTCGCGAAACTACAAGCATCTGGTCAAGCAACCACCATTAAAGCTGCGAAGAAAATGGTTGAGCGCGAGACGCCAGAAGTTTGGGACGTTCTTGCTCACGTGATCCGTCAACATCCAGTGATGTTGAACCGTGCGCCAACACTTCACCGTCTAGGTCTTCAAGCATTTGAACCGATCCTGATTGAAGGTAAGGCGATCCGTCTACACCCGCTCGTGTGTGCTGCGTTTAACGCCGACTTCGATGGTGACCAAATGGCGGTACACGTACCATTAACACTTGAAGCGCAGTTAGAAGCGCGTGCGTTAATGATGTCGACCAACAACATCTTGTCTCCAGCGAACGGTGAGCCAATCATCGTGCCGTCTCAGGACGTTGTCTTGGGCTTGTATTACATCACGCGTGATGCAATCAATGCCAAAGGTGAGGGCATGGTGTTCGCGGATACTCACGAAGTAAACCGTGCACTGGCAACAGGTCAGGTTGATCTACACGCTCGCGTTAAAGCACGTGTACACCAGACTGTCATCGATGAAGATGGCAACCGTGAACATCAAACCATTATTGTAGATACCACACCTGGTCGCTGCCTACTTTGGGAAGTTGTGCCTGAAGGTATGGATTTCCAGCAAATTAACGTTGAGATGACCAAGAAAAATATCTCTAAGTTAATTAACTCTTGCTACCGTAAATTGGGTCTGAAAGATACTGTTATCTTCGCTGACCAATTGATGTACCTAGGCTTCCGTCAGGCGACGCGTTCAGGTGTATCTGTCGGTATGGAAGACATGGTTATTCCACCGCAAAAACAAGTCATTATTGGTAAAGCGGAAGCTGAAGTTCGTGAAATCGAACAACAGTTCGAACAAGGTTTCGTAACTGCCGGCGAACGTTATAACAAAGTGGTCGATATTTGGGCGCGTACCAATGATCAGGTTGCTAAAGCGATGATGGACAACTTGTCTTTCACGACTGTTAAAAACAAACAGGGTGAAGACGAGAAGCAAAAATCATTCAACTCGATCTACATGATGTCTGACTCGGGTGCCCGTGGTTCGGCAGCTCAGATTCGTCAGTTGGCGGGTATGCGTGGTTTGATGGCGAAGCCGGATGGCTCGATCATTGAGACGCCTATTAAAGCGAACTTCCGTGAAGGTTTGACTGTACTACAGTACTTCATCTCGACACACGGTGCGCGTAAAGGTTTGGCCGATACAGCACTGAAAACTGCGAACTCTGGTTACTTGACGCGTCGTCTGGTAGACGTTGCGCAAGACTTGGTGATTACCGAGCCAGATTGTGGCACCTTCGACGGTCTAGTAATGACACCATTCATTCAAGGTGGCGATGTTATCGAGAACTTGGGTGCACGAGTATTGGGTCGTGTGGTTGCTGAAGATGTGAAACGTGTCGGTACAGACGAAGTTCTGCTTCCACGTAATACTTTAATTGACGAGAAACTGGCAACGTTTATCGAAAGCCAAGGTGTCGACGAAATTAAAGTACGTTCGGTTGTAAACTGTGCGTCTACTTTCGGTGTATGTGCGAAATGTTACGGCCGTGACTTGGCGCGTGGTCATCAGGTGAACCCGGGTGAGTCTGTTGGTGTCATGGCAGCTCAATCGATTGGTGAACCAGGTACACAGTTAACTATGCGTACCTTCCACGTGGGTGGTGCTGCAAGCCGAACGTCTGCTGCAAACAGCGTACAAGTTCGTAACCAGGGTACAGTGCGTTTCCACAACGTGAAAACAGTACAACATGCCAAAGGTCACTTGGTATCGACTTCACGTTCAGGTGAGATCGGTATTGCGGATGATTTAGGTCGTGAGCGCGAGCGCTATAAACTGCCTTACGGTGCATCTATCTTGCTAAAAGATGGCGAAGCTGTAGAAGCAGGCGGTATCGTGGCGACTTGGGATCCGCATACACATCCATTGGTAACAGAAGTTGCAGGTAAAGTGCGTTTCAGCCAGATCGCTGATGGCGTGACCGTGACTTCGAAAACTGATGATGCAACAGGTATGTCAACCATCGAAATCTTGCCAGTGACTTCACGTCCTGCGTCAGGTAAAGATTTGCGTCCTGCTGTAGTGTTAGACACAGTTGAAGGCACTGAACAGTTCTACTTCTTGCCACAAAACACCATTCTTTCTGTCCGTGATGGCGAAACGATTGGTGTCGGTGACGTTATTGGTCGTGTACCACAAGAATCTTCACGTACCCGTGATATTACCGGTGGTCTACCGCGTGTAGCTGACTTGTTCGAAGCACGTAAGCCGAAAGAGCATGCAATCCTTGCAGAAGTATCGGGTGTTGTGAGCTTCGGTAAAGAAACCAAAGGTAAGAACCGTCTGGTGATTACACCGGATGATGGCTCTGAGATTTACGAAGAGCTGATTCCGAAATGGCGTACCATTAACGTGTTCGAAGGCGAACATGTGAACCGTGGTGAAACCATTTCTGACGGCCCACAGAACCCGCATGACATTTTACGTCTGAAAGGTGAAGTGGCGCTGACCAACTACATCGTGAACGAAGTTCAGGACGTATACCGTCTGCAAGGTGTAAAAATCAACGACAAGCACATTGAAGTCATCGTACGTCAAATGCTGCGTAAAGTGGATATCACTGATGGTGGCGATACCAGCTTCATCAAAGGCGAACAAGTGGATTACATCCGTGTTGTACAAGAAAACCAAGCAGTTCTTGCACAAAACAAGTTCCCTGCGAAGTTTGAACGTCTGTTGATGGGTATTACCAAAGCGTCGCTTTCGACTGACTCGTTCATCTCTGCTGCATCGTTCCAGGAAACCACACGTGTGTTAACTGAAGCGGCTGTAACAGGTAAAGAAGATGACTTACGCGGTCTGAAAGAAAACGTGGTTGTAGGTCGTCTGATCCCAGCGGGTACAGGTTTGGCTTACCATCTCGAGCGTCGTCGTCAAGAAGCAGAAGCTGCAGAATTTGAACTGCACAATGACTTCTCTGATGTTGATCAAGCTTTAAGTCAAGCATTTAACGAAGAATTCTAATTCAAGTTAAAGCTAAAAAAGAGACGCCTTCGGGCGTCTTTTTTGTCTTAAATACATAAAAATTAAAAGCTAATTAAAGGCTAAACAGCGGAATAATCCATTGATACTTACAAAACTCAGCAGGAATACCGAGAGAAGTAACACGCTCCATGTTTTAGTTTTATAAAATGAAGATAAGCTAAATTAAAGTATGAAAAGGAAGGCCAAAGTCATGAAAAAATTAATGGGTGTGATGGCAGTTGCAACTCTCTCCACCTTTATGCTGGCAGGTTGTGAAAGTATGTCTGCCAATGAGCAGCGTATCGGTGCTGCCGCCTTAGGTGGTGCAGTCGGTGGTGGTGTAGGTAATAGTGTCGGGGGTGGTCTTGGTTCTGCAGTCGGTGGTGGTGCAGGCGCAGCCGTGGGAAGTAAGTCCCAAGGTGGCTCAAACCGTAATGCGACCTATAGTGGTGTCGGCGGTGCTGTAGGCTCAGCTGTAGGTAAAAGCATATTCGGTGGGAATGCTGGTGCTGCGATTGGTGGTGCAATCGGTGGTGGCGCAGGTGCTGCGATCGAACAGGATAACCGCCGTCGTTAAGTCTGCACTGACTTTAAATCGATTCAGATCTAAAAGCGCCCATGTGGCGCTTTTACCTTATCCAGTTTTTTGAATTTTTCCTTTGCTTTGTTTGCGCCGGATATAAACCGTTTTTTGTACTTCGGCAATTCGAACGCCAGCCTCATCATAGATATTGAGCTGGTAATGGCGATATACCGGTGCATAGTCAGCAGCCAGGTCAATAATAGTACTGACTTCTTCAGCAGAGATGCGCACATCAGCAAAGACGGTGCCGCGACCCGGTGCTAAAAACTGGATACTCGCGCCCTTATCCCAGACGATATATTTCGGCCCTAAATGATGCATCAGTAAGAGCATATAAAATGGATCGACCATTGAATATAAGCTGCCACCAAAATGGACGCCGACAATATTCTGGTTTTTACGGGTCAGTGGCATTTTGACCCGAATGTGATAATGATTAAAATCAATTTTATCAATTTCGATGCCTGCACCACGATAGGGGGCATAGCGGTTCAGAATAAATTTTGAAACCAAAGGCAGTTTTTGAATTTTCTGGAATAGGCTCATGCTGACATTCTTTTTTCTTGTGTAGTTATGCATACTAGAGCAACAAAAATGCGCTGGCATTGATAAATTATTCCGATTTATAAACTATGCGGTCAATAACAACAACAGGATCAAAACATGGAAATGCAATGGGTCGATACCACGGATCAGCAGCGTCTTTGCGTTAAAACTTATGGACAGCCCACACGGCCGGCATTGGTACTGGTTCATGGCTACCCCGATCATCAAGCGGTTTGGGAGCCAGTCATTGCTTATTTGAGTCAGGATTATTTTGTTGTGAGCTACGATGTGCGCGGCACAGGTGAGTCCAGTATTCCTCAAAAAATCTCGGATTACCGCTTGGCACGCTTAAGTCAGGATCTGGAAGAGGTAGTGAGCAAGGTATTGCCGAATCGTGGTTTTCATCTGGCAGCGCATGACTGGGGTTCAATTCAGTCTTGGGAATCTGTCACAGATTTAAGATTCAAAGGCCGAATTCTGTCTTATAGCACGCTGTCTGGCCCTTGTCTGGATCATGCTGCTTTCTGGATGCGCGAGCAGTTCAATCAAGACAAAGCAAAATTTTTAAAGCAAATGAGCAAGTCCTGGTATATCGCGGTATTTCAGTTGCCTTTACTAGCCCCCTTGGCCTGGAATTTTTTTAATCCGCAGCGCTGGGCCAAGATTGTCCGGCAATTAGAAAGACGGGACGATCTGCCGCTGAACCCGAAAATCGTCAAAGATGGCAAGTATGGGGTAAACCTGTATCGGGCCAATTTTTTACCGCGTTTGGCTCGACCACGGCAGCGCTTTGCCATCTGTCCGGTACAAGCGATTGTGCTGAAATATGACCAGTTTGTCGGGCCTGATCTGGTCGATGAGATGGCAAAATGGGTCGATAATTTCTCTAAAGTGGAACTGGACGCCAATCACTGGGCAATTCTGAGCCAGCCAGAACAAGTGGCTCAATTAATTGATCACTTTATTCAGCGTCAATCTGCTGAAGTCGTTTAATCAGCCTCAGCACTGAACATGACTGCTGAAAGGAAAAGTGGCGGAATTTTTATCCGAATTTTCTGATAAAATAGCCGCTTTCTCTCTATTCCGATTCATTATGTTCGCAATTCTTGCTGCTATTGGAGTCATGTTCGGACTCTCATTGGCACGTGTACCTGTGGTTTTTGCCCTGGTCATTGGTGCTGTTACGGGTGGTTTACTGGCAGGTCTTGGCCTTCAGGGAACCTTGGACGCGTTTAACAATGGCTTGGGCGGCGGTGCCAAAATTGCCTTGGCTTACGGTATTTTAGGTGCATTTGCTTTGGCGTTGGCACGTTCAGGTTTGCCGGATTTGTTGGCGTATAAAATGATCAACACCTTAAAAGGTGAGGCTGATTTTAAAGCACAAAACCGGGTGAAATATCTGATCTTTTTTACAGTAGCCATTGCTGCGGTATTTTCCCAGAACGTGATTCCGGTACATATCGCCTTTATTCCAGTCCTGATTCCACCATTATTGACTGTATTTAACCATTTAAAGCTCGACCGTCGTTTGATTGCCTGTTTGCTGACATTTGGTCTGGTGGGAACCTATATGCTGATTCCGGTCGGTTTTGGTGCCATCTTCCTGAATGACATTCTGGGTCATAACATCAATACTTTTGGTAAGCCTTATGGTTTTGAAATTAGCTATGATCAGATTCCATCTGCAATGGCAATTCCAGTATTCGGTATGTTTGTGGGCTTATTGGTGGCGATCTTTATTAGCTATCGCAAACCACGTCAATATCAAGATATTCATGTCCAGGAACAGCAAAGTATTTCCGCTGAATTGGGTGTGGCTGAGCAGGTTAAACCGCAGATTGCCAAATTTACCATCTGGATGGCCGGCCTTGCAGTTATTGCCACATTGGCGGTACAGCTTTATTCAGACTCGATGATTCTGGCCGGTCTGGTCGGTGTCGCAATCCTGAGTTGTGCCGGGATCTTTAAATGGAAAGAAGCGGATGATGTGATCATTACCGGTATGCGCATGATGGCGCTAGTTGGCTTTATCATGATTGCGGCACAAGGCTTTGCCGCGGTGATTGAAGCGACTAATCAGGTACCAACCTTGGTTGAAGCATCAGTAAACTGGATTGGTAATAGTCAGGCACTGGCCGCATTTCTGATGCTGTTGATTGGTTTGCTGATCACATTGGGCATTGGTTCGTCTTTCTCGACCATTCCCATTCTGGCGATTATTTATGTTCCGCTGTGTATCCAGTTTGGTTTTAGTCCGGCTGCGACCATTGCCATTATCGGGACTGCGGCGGCTTTAGGCGATGCCGGCTCTCCAGCGTCAGATTCAACTCTAGGCCCAACTTCGGGTTTAAATATGGATGGTCAGCATGACCATATGAAGGACAGTGTGGTTCCAACCTTCATTCACTTCAATATTCCGTTGATGATTTTTGGCTGGATTGCAGCCATGGTTCTGTAAGTCAATTTCAATCTGCTCTAATATCTATTGGAGCAGATTTATCTGGATTTAAAATAAATAATAAGATGTATTTGAAATATATGTTTAAATAAAAATTAATATAAACCTGATTATTTTAGTCTGAATAAAACCATATTTATCTGATTAATATACTTGGTATTTAAAACCAACCAATCTAGTCAATTTAAAATAAATTATTTTATAAATCATAATGTTAAATAATGATTAAAAATTAGTTTTATAATGCTTATTGCATATTATTTTCCCTCGTGTTTATTATTAATTAAGATTTATTTTCTCAATAATTATTCTTCCTGTGGGGTATTTTAAAATGTTAAAGCAAGCTGCTCTAATTGCATTAATGGGTCTTTCTGCATCTGCGATGGCAGGTCAATGGCAGGTGAAAGTTGGTGCCAGTTCTTTAGCACCATCAAGTGACACTGAAATTGCAGCAGGCTTAGTCGTAGAAGCCGATCAGGAATATGGCTTTACGCCTTCGGTTGAATACTTCTTTAATGACAATATCTCGGCAGAATTATTATTGGCTACCCCGTTTAACCATGACATTTCTCTTCAAGGTGTGGGTAAGGTGGCTAAGATCAAACATCTGCCACCCACAATTACCGCTAAATATAACTTTAAAAATGCAACAAGCTTTACACCATATATTGGCGTAGGTGGCACAGCTTTTATTGCTTGGGATGAAGAAGGTCTGGCTAAAGACGTGAAAGAAGAGTTTGGTTTGGCAGGTCAAGTCGGCTTTAATTATCAGCCAGCCGATGCCAAAAACTGGGGAGTATTTGCTGACGTGCGCTATGCAGATTTGAGTCCTGAAGTGACTTTAGATGATGCTGATAATACTAAATTCGACTTGAATATTGATCCTTGGGTTTACACGATCGGTTATAGCTACAAGTTCTAAATTCTAGTCTTGCTTAATAAAAAAGCCTCATCTTGAATGAGGCTTTTTTTTTCAAAATAACAACGATTTATAACCTATTGAAATTGAGCAGATTGGCAATGTTCAAATATATTAAAACGAATAAAGTAAATATTAATTGAATACGACTTAATAATTGAATAATAAGGAAGATCAGCATGAGATTTTTAATGAAGAGTATTGTGATCTTCTGCGGCCTATTGGTCGCACCTGCCTATGCCGCAAGTTTTGATTGTCAGAAAGCTGAAACCGTGACCGAAAAAGCTATTTGTGAACATCGTCTGCTTAATGATGCCGATGTCAAAATGAGTACCAGCTATCATATCTTACGGCGTATGGTTCCGATGGGCACGCGTTCAGTGATTCAGCGCGATCAGGTCAAATGGTTGCAGTTTCGCGACCAGTGTCTGGAATCGGTCTCTTGCCTGAACCAAGTCTATAATATGCGGCAACAGCAACTGGACTTGCAGTTTCAGCGCATTTATAAGCTTGGGCCTTATTAAGTCTGACAGTCGGTCTGGCAAAGATTAAAACCCTGCCAGATCAAGTGCTCAAAAATATCTTGAGAAAAAATATACAACTGACTATTGAAAATTGAGGAACTCACTCCATTCATATAGGCAACAGTATTGACCTGTATTTAAAATAAAAGGAGTGATTAATGAGCGAGTCTAACGCACAAAAACATAGTTTCCAGGCTGAAGTAGCTCAGTTACTACATCTCGTGACCCATTCGCTTTATTCAAACCCTGAAATTTTTCTGCGCGAACTGATTTCGAATGCCTCGGATGCTTGTGACAAATTGCGTTTTGAAGGGATCAATCATCCCGAATTTTATGAAAATGATCCGGATTTACGTGTTCGTGTCAGCCTTGATGCAGAGAATAAGACCATTACCATTTCAGATAACGGAATTGGTCTAAGCGAACAGGAAGCTATTGATAATTTAGGCACCATTGCCAAATCGGGCACCAAAGACTTTATGTCTAAACTGACCGGTGACCAGAAGGCCGATGCCCAGCTGATTGGCCAGTTTGGGGTCGGTTTCTATTCCGGTTTTATTGTGGCAGACAAGATCACGGTAGAATCACGTCGTGCCGGTGCAGATGCATCTGAAGGCGTACGCTGGATCAGTGGTGGTACTGGTGAATTTGAAGTTGAACAAATTCAAAAAGCAGGTCGTGGTACCGATATTATTCTGCATCTGCGTGACGATGCGCTGGACTATTTGCAAAGCCATAAAGTCAAACAGATCATCAATAAATACTCAGACCACATCAGCCTGCCAATCCAGATGCAAAAAGAAGTCTGGCAGGAAGAAGAAGCAGCTGAAGGGGAAACACCGAAAGGTGGCCAGTATGTCAAGACTGATGAGTGGGAAGCGATTAACTCGGCCAGCGCACTCTGGACACGGAGCAAGTCTGAAATTACTGAAGAACAATATGTCGAGTTCTACAAAAACTTAAGCCATGATTTCACGGCGCCATTGGCCTGGGCGCATAACCGGGTGGAAGGCAGTACTGAATATACCCAGTTATTGTATATTCCAAGCAAAGCCCCACATGACATTTTCACCCGTGAATCAAAAGCCGGTATCAAGCTGTATGTGAAACGTGTCTTTATTATGGATGATGCGGATAATCTGATTCCGAATTACCTGCGCTTTGTACAAGGCGTGGTAGACAGTGCCGATTTACCACTGAACGTCAGCCGTGAGTTACTGCAAGAAAGCCGCGATGTGAAAACCATCCGTGACGGGAATGCCCGCCGTATCCTGACGATTCTGGATCATCTGGCCAAATCTGAAGATGAAAAAGATCAGGAAAAATTCAAGACTTTCCATCAGGAATTTGCTTCAGTGTTGAAAGAAGGCCTGGGTGAAGATTTTGCCAACCGTGAACGTATTTTGAAACTGCTGCGTTATGCAACCTCGAACAATGATGAAGTCAGCACTTCATTGGCAGACTATAAAGCAGGCATGAAAGATGGCCAGAAAGCCATCTATTATGTGACTGCAGACAGCCTGAATGCTGCAAAGAATTCACCGCAGCTGGAACTGTTCAAGAAGAAAGGCATTGAAGTTCTGCTCATGACCGAACGCGTAGATGAATGGGCGATGAACTTTGTGAATGAGTTCGATGGCACGCCGTTGCAAAACGTGTCTAAGGGTGCAGTTGATTTGGGCGATCTTCAGGATGCTGAAGAGAAAAAAGCACTTGAAGAAGCCGCAGCCCAGTTTAAACCGGTGGTCGAGAAGCTGACTGATTCACTCAAAGACAAGACCAAAGAAGTGCGCGTGACTACGCGTCTGGTCGATTCACCGGCCTGTCTGGTGACTGGAGAAGGGGAACTATCTCCACAATTAATCCGTATGCTAAAAGATGCAGGTCAGCCTGTACCGGATATGAAGCCGATTCTGGAAATCAACCCGGAACATCCTTTGGTGAAAAAACTGGATGGCTCAGCGCAGTTTGACGATCTGGCCAATGTGATCTTTGATCAGGCGGTGATTGCAGAAGGTGGATTACCAGAAAATCCTGCTGAGTATGTGAAGCGTATCAATAGCTTGTTGCTTGCTTAACACATGATGCTCTAAGCTAAAAAATCTCTCTACGGAGTAATGCCAGTCAGTTAAGGAATTGACTGGCATTTTCTTTTTCAAATTCATGATTATATCTGATAGATAGAAAAGTCATCCGCAACTGTTTGAGGCATGAGGTGTATTGCACCACAAGATTTAAAAATGATTGTTTCTGCGACAAATTTACTAATCGATGGTGGCTGACGAGTTTTGCGGTGAGGAGTGTTGCTCCGCAAGATGCCTTCCTTGCGAAGCTTCGCTTCTCATTTGGGCGAAACCAAAGTAACAAATTATTTTTAAGTATTTGATTTATAAATTTAAGACTCCGTCGTGAACGACTAAAAAGTTAAAGAGTCTATTTCTAAACTCCTTAACTGATCAGCATTACCTCTACGGAGGGATTTTTTAGCTTTGCACCGCGCTTGAGTTTAAAACAATGCCTCTAAACGCACCAAAGCACCAACATAGTGATCACGATCTTCGCGATGATCATTCAGATAGTTGAGGTCGGTCTGGACAAAAAACCATTCACGTAAAAAAGGCTGTCTCCAGGACACATACGGTCCCCAGCGATTCAGACGCAGATCCTTGTCATTTAGATAACCGCCAGTATAAATACCATAGCTAAAACGGTTGTCCTGAAAAAACTGATGTTGCCTAAAGGTATAGTTGTCCCAGGTCAGATCATCATCTTGATCATCTGCATAGGTCAGACTGAGCTGATTGGAAAAAAATGCCTGATTGGGACGGGCATGGATCAGTTCCAGATTGGTACGCAAATAGTTTTCACTTTGAATCCCGTAGCGATAAATCTGTTCGGCATGAAAAAAGTAGTCATTTTCCAGTGTCCAATCTTTACTGGCTTTGACGCGCAGGTAGATATCATCTCCGGAGCGTAAACCTAGATCCAGATCGGTTTCAAAAGGAATCCGGTCTGACCATTCCGACCAACGTAAGGCGAATGAGCTGTTATCCTGGCGTGCGCGCTTGGTATCGAGACGCTTATCTCCAGATGTTGCCGGATTTTCATTGGTAATCGCGACATTACTGTCTAATTCATTGTCCAGACTGTCATCACCGAAGACCAGACTCAGCTTTTGTTCTAAGGTGGGAAGTTTGATTCTGCCACGGATACGGGGCTTAATCTCATAGCCCTCATATTCATCCCAGCGATTATCCAAAATGACACGCAGTGTGGCGGCAGCCGGCTGATCCGGATCAGTTTCACCGAACCAGTTGTCAATCTTATACGCAGTACGATCTGCCCATTCTCGGATGCCTTTCTGTTTCTGATCGGCCCATGAATGATTTTCCGTTTCTAGCGTTGGCGGGACGATGGCGGTATTCGACTGCTCTGGAAGAATGGTTGGTGTTGCATCAATCAAACGCGGAATTTGATCCAGCAGTCCTGAACGTGCCGGCTCAACACTCTCCGAGTTTTTTTCCTGGTCTGAAGAAGCATCTTTTACTGAATTTGCCCAAGACATGCTACTGCTGATTCCCATGCCAAGAGAGAGCAGGAAGATCTGAGTAATTCGATTTATTTGCATGAGATATTTATTACTCTTGTATTCTTTTATTCAGCTGTAGTTTTCTTAAATATAGCGATAAAAAGCAAGTTAAAGCTACAAAATAACAGCAATTATTCAATGATTTGAGTCTGAATTGCCTGATAAAGCTCCATGACCTGAATGGGTTGCGACATCATTAAAATAATCGTGTGAATTTTTTGCCAGTTTAGCTGTTGATCACGTTGCAGCAAGATAGATGGATAGGCCAGTTCATCCTCTGCGAGAGACAGGCGTTTTTCACCATGAATCACGCGTATTCGCTGATGTTCTTGCAATAAGAGTATCGGTGTAGAGAAATCCGCAAGGGCTTCCTCAAATGAGATAAATTTTTGTTTCTGAATCGAATCTGCCGGAATATAAGGATAATAATCGGGTTGTGTCCAGACTATTTCTGCTTGTTGCAAATAGGCTTTTGACAACAGATGCAATTGCGTGAAACCTGTACTTAATTGAGGCCACGACAGCGATTTAATCGCAGCAGCCTGATACTGATGCTGACTCAACCAATGCTCAATACAATAGTGCGCCTGTAATTGACTTGATGCACCCAAAAGCATCAGATATTTAATAAACTGGCCTTGCAGATTCAGCTGCTCCACCAAATAAACTTGGCGTGCCTGCCAGTGATCTTCTGCGGCATAATACAGCACAATATCCAGATAGGCTGGATGCCCGACATCAGGTTCCAATTCTAAAGCACAAAGCCGCTGGAGATTGGTATCTTCCGGAGTCAAAGGCTGAACCTGCGCAATCACGTCTCCCAGTTGAATCTCAGCGGGAAAATCGATCACTTCTGGGACAATAATTTTTTCCTGCACAATCGCAGTTTCAGTGGGTAATGGATGATCTAGATACTCAGACGTGGCCTGTATCTGAATGTGTGGTTCATCTGAATGATTTAAGCTTAATGAGTTGATTTTTGCTTTTTGTCGGCCACGATGATATCGAGTCGTGGCCGCCGCTTTTAAGCTGGCTTCTGCTTCATTCAGGGATAAGGCCGGTACAGTCAATGGAGGAGCCGCTTGCAGACCGGTTGTCAATTGTTGCTGTGACAGCCAGATAGAACATTGTTGTAACTCATTCCATTCACTGTTTAGTGCAGGATGCTTCGGTGCCGGAATTAGCCAGACCTGCCAGCCACGCTCAGGATGATGTAGAATTGCCCAGCCTATATCTGGCTGGGTATACAGTGCCTTTTCCAGAGCTGGAATTTCAGTGAAATAACCACAAAAACTTAGATGATAGGGGGTACTGGCGGAAAATTGATAGGCAGCAAGTTCAGGCTGGGTCTGGGCTTTAAACGCTAAAATCTGATTTTTAAAAATAGGTTCATCACAAAGATTAAAGATATCACGAATTCTTTTTTTGAAACGGGCCACGTCGTACAGAGGTAGAGCCTGATGCTCCAGTTGCTGGATCAATTCATGTAATTCCTTGACTAAGTGTGCTTTTTTTAAAGCGTTCATTTTATATCTCTAGATATGTTTTAGCGCTTTATCCAAAGTTTGGGCCAGCACCATATTCAGCGCCAACTCGATTAATTTGTATTCAGCAGAATGAGGATCTGTATGGCGTTCTGCCATTTCAATCAGAAAATCAATAGAAATGGACTGAGGTGAAATTTTGCCCTGCACCAATGCCTGAAGTCTGTTCATAACAATGCTTTTGTATTATCAGTATTTTTATATTGCTACAATTATATGCGTAGATCACATGAAATAGTGATTTATTTTAACTGTTTTATATTTATAAACTAGTAAATTTAATGACAAAAAAGCGATCAATATCAATGGAAAATAACAAAATATGAAATGATCGATAATTTTTAAAATACAGATTTTCTTCAGAGAGCAGCTAAATTAAATCGATATAAAAAACAGGCTGAATCAATCAGCCTGTTTGCATAAAAACTTGTTGGGTATTAAGCAGTTTTTTCAGTTGCCGGCGTTGCAGTTTCTGTATTTACAGTTTCAGCAGGTGCTTTGCTTGCCGGAAAGTCTGGCAGATAAACCACTTGTGCCATTTGCGCTGATGCTTGAACAGAAAAAGCCATAACAGTTGCTGCGAAAGCAAATTTAAGAGCATTCATGGGACGACCTTTAATATCAGGGTGTTCAACAACTTGAACAGAGGGGAGAGTATTTAAACTTGATTCGGGTGAAATCATAGCAAATAAGGCTGAATAGAAAATGATAGATTCGGCAAAAGCAGCACCTAAAAATTAGAAAAATTATTCTACAAAACAATATATTAGTGTATTTGCTCTAGTCTGGATTTCGGCTGTTTACGGGGCTTTTATGGTTGTTAGTCACAATGGAAATTTGAATATCATGAACTGCCAAAATAAGGTCAACAGGTTTTCATCTGCTCAGATGAAAGCTTTGTTCAATCCATGTAAGTTTTTGCTGTCGCTTGTTTACGCGCTGCTGCAATCCTGTGGGAATGAACTAAGATGGATTTTCATTCATGTTTACAATGAGAGTTTCATTATGGCAATTGCAAAAGTGGTGGAAGTTAATTCAAGCAGTACGAAAAGCTTTGAAGATGCGATTCAAACCGGTATTCAAAAAGTCACAGAAACCATCAAAAATGTACAAGGTGCCTGGATCAATGAACAGAAGGTGGTCATCAAAGAAAATAAAATCACGGAATATCGTGTAAATTTAAAAATTAGTTTTCTGGTCGACTAAGTCAATGAGTGTAAATGACAGGCAAAAAACATCCCCATCTGAAATGGGGATGTTTTTATAAATTTTCTGAGTTCGATTGCCTAGGCGTATTGCAACTCTCTGTTGAGTATTATTCAGCCGGATTTTCTGCTACAGTCTCCAGCGCTTTCTCAAAAACCTGCAAGAACACTTCTTTAGGCTGCGCGCCTGCCAAGGCCACACGTTGATCAAAAACAAAGAAAGGTACACCAGTCACTTTGAGCTGATCCTGTGCCACTTCCTGATCAAATTTGACAAAATCAGAAAATTCATCAGAGTCCAGTAAGTCATCGACCTCGACCGGATTCAGGCCAATACGTGCTGCGACATCTTCCAGTGTTTCACGCTCTCCAATGGCCAAGCCTTGCGTCATATAGCTATAGAAGAAAGCTTCCTGTGCATCAGTACCCAAACCTTTGCTTTGCGCCAGATGAATAATACGATGCGCATTGAAAGTATTGCCTGAGTTGGCACCTTCCCAGTTAAATTCAATGCCTTCAGCTTTGGCCATCTCGGCAATATTACGCTGCATTTCTTCGACTTCAGCTACGCTACGACCATATTTTTGTGCCAGACGCTCAGAATTGGACACTTCCTGGCGCATTGGTGCTTCAGGGTCGAGCTGGTAACTGTGCCAATGCACTTCAAGCTCAATGCCTGCTTCTTGTGCAGCTGCTTCTAAACGTTTTTTACCAATATAGCAGAAGGGGCAAACCACATCTGACCAGATATCTACGCGCATGTCATGTCTCTAATTTACTCTTGTGTTTAAGTATGAGGGTGAAGAATCAGAATTTAAAGTCCTTGAGCATCAGAAGGGGATTTCTACAGCATATTGGCAGCATGAAGATTGGACGAGAATATGAATGATAGCCTGATGATTTCGTCCAAAGAGTCTGCTTATGGCTATTCAAGAAAGATAAAAATCCCATAAAAAAACGCCCCGTAGGGCGTTTTTCGAATGCAGTCAATTATGCAGTTTTTACTGCAGCTTCAACAGCCAGCATGTGACCATTTTCTTCGAAGTTTGAATGCCAAGACAGCGCTTCACGAAGCAGATGAGGCGTATGGCCGCCTTTTGCAGAAGCACGGTCAAAGTAATCATTCAGGGCATCACGATACATTGGGTGTGCACAGTGATCAATCACTGCACGGGCACGCTCACGTGGCGCTAAACCACGAAGATCTGCCAAACCTTGTTCAGTTACCAGAATATCTACATCGTGTTCCGCATGGTCGATATGTGAAGCAAAAGGCACTACAGAAGAGATGTCGCCACCTTTCGCAATAGATTTGGTCACGAAGATCGCCAGGTGCGCATTACGTGCGAAGTCACCTGAACCACCAATACCGTTCATCATTTTGGTACCGCAGACGTGAGTCGAGTTCACGTTACCGTAAATATCAAACTCAAGTGCCGTGTTGATACCGATAATACCTAAACGACGTACCAGTTCAGGATGGTTCGAAATTTCCTGTGGACGTAATACCAGTTTGTCTTTGTATTGTTCCAGGTTGTTAAATACTTTCTCGCCATATTTAGCAGACAGGGTAATCGAAGAACCTGAAGCAAACTTCATTTTGCCTGCATCAATCAATTCAAAGGTACAGTCTTGTAGTACTTCTGAGTACATGATCAAGTCTTCGAAGTTCGAATCTTTCAGACCGGTCAATACTGCGTTGGCAATTGAGCCAATCCCCGCCTGTAATGGACCTAAGTTTTTCGGTAGACGCTCTTCAGCCACTTCTTTTTCAAAGAAAGCGATCAAATGATTGGCGATGCTTTGCGTCTCATCATCTGGTGCAGTCACTGTAGATGGTGAGTCGTGCAAGTCATTGTTGAATACGATACCGACAATTTTTGCTGGATCAATATTGATCGCATGTGTCCCGATACGCTCATCCACTTGAGTCAAAGGAATCGCTTGACGCGTTGGACGGTATGACGGGATATAGATATCGTGTAAGCCTTCAAATGCCGGGCTTAAGTTGGTATTGATTTCTACAATTACTTTTTCAGCAAAGATTGCAAAGCTTGCAGAGTTACCTACAGATGTGGTTGGAATGATGCCGCCATCTTCAGTGATTGCAACCGCTTCAATGATCGCAACATCTGGTTTTTTCAGCTGTTGGTTACGCATTTGTTCAACAGTTTCAGACAAATGCTGGTCGATGAACATCACTTCGCCGTTGTTGATCGCCTTACGTAAAGTGTTGTCGACCTGGAACGGTAAACGACGTGCCAGTACGCCAGCTTCAGTCAGTTGTTTGTCTAGATCGTTTCCTAGTGATGCACCAGTAATTAACGTGATCTTTAATGGATTTGCTTTTGCTTGTTGAACTAAAGCTAAAGGAACCGCCTTCGCTTCACCCGCGCGAGTAAAGCCACTCATACCCACAGTCATGCCATCTTTGATGAATTCAGCCGCTTGTTCTGGACTGATGACTTTGTTGTGTAGGGAGGCTAAACGGATACGATCTAAAGACATTTTAACTCTCATTAATTCTTAAACTATGAGACGGATTGTACCGCTCAAAAAATGTATTGTGCATAGGTGTTAGGCTAAGGTCTAATTTTTTAGCTAAATGTAGGTATAATAAAAAATGATGATTTTTAAGTGATTGAATTAATGAAATATAAAATGAATTGTATAGAAAAACTACAAAATCATTTGCTCACTGACTGATCGTTTCTTAAAAGCGATCAGTCAGTGTTTGGCGGATTTTATCAAGTGTGGTGGCTGGGGGAGGCGTCTCTGGGTTAAGCTGATTCAAGGGGAGTGAGATGATGGCTTCAAGTCCGCCTTCAGGGCGATTATGAATGCGTAATTGACCTTGGTGAATATCGACAATCCGTTTCACAATGGCCAGTCCCAAGCCACTGCCTTGGACGGTTCGTGCTGAATTTCCCCGTACAAAAGGCTGCATCAGCGCTTCAATCTGGTCTTCCGGAATGCCTTCGCCATGATCTGCAACACAAATTAACAGCTGGTTTTCCTCGACATGTGCAGAGATTTCAATCGGTTCTGAACCATAGCGTTTTGAGTTATTGATCAGGTTGCCAATCAGTCTTTTTAGCGACATGCTGCGCGCCTGAATCAACGGTATTTCTTGCGGGCTGAAACGGATATCGAGCGGTTTAAACTGCTTGACCAGTTCCTGAAGCAATACATTGACATTGGTGTCCTGTGGTTCTTCATCGGAACCATCGCGCATATAGGAAATGAACTGATCCAGAATCGCGTCCATATCTTCCACATCATAAATCAGACCTTCTTTGAGAAAGTCTTCATCGGGCATCATTTCGGCACTGAGACGAATCCGCGTTAAAGGCGTGCGCAAGTCATGTGAAATACCGGCCAGCATGATGCGGCGTTCCCGCTCGGTCTGGTCCAAGGTATAAATCATCTGGTTAAAGGCATGATTGACCTGACGGATTTCCAGTGGGCCATGATTGGTGTCCAGATAAGGTGCTGAACCAATGCGGCTATAACTGTTGGCGGCATTCTGCAAGCGGCGTAAAGGACGGTTGAGCTGACGCACCAAGGTCAGGATAATAATGCCGACAATAATCGGCGTGCCCAGTAACCAGCCCAGAATCAGCTCATTACTATAATTGGCATAGGTTTTTAAAGGCTCTTGCACCCAGTGACCATTCATTTCAGGGGTCTGGATCCAGATGCGCGGGCTTGGTTTAAACTGGAAATAGACCGTGGCCTCTTCAATACGTAGTTCTTTGGCCAGCTTGGTTTCGATCTGCCGGGTAAAAAATTCTGCAATCACTTTTTCCCGGACAGTGGGATACTCTGCCGGATTGGTCACATATTCAATACCAACGCGGTTTTTTAACCAGGTATCAATATCGACTTCCTGCTGTTTATGATACAGGCGCAGATCGGGATTATTGAGAATTTCCAGTTCCATGGCCAGATAGCGCGCATGTTGCTGGATTTCAGGTAAAAATAAGGTACGCCAGAAGAACCACAAAGACATGAACAGGCTGAAACAGACCACAAAGACCACCAGAACTGTGGTACGCATGGCGGCAGAACGCGGTTTGATCTTGTCCAGAAAGCGTTCCCCACGGGTGCGTTTTTTTTCTGAGTAGGTAACAAAATCGGTAAATTTTTGTGGGTCGATGGGGTCGAGTTTCACACTGCGTCCTTTTGCTCAAAAGGGGAGGCTTCCCCCCCGTAGTTGGATACACGTTAAGGTCATCCGCAACTGTTTGAGGCAGGACTCAAGATGGTCAATGATGTTTCTGCGAGAGAATTGCTTGAATGACGGAGGTTGTCGAGTTTTGCGGATGACAATGGTTTTGCTTACTTTTGTCGAAACAAAAGTAAGGCGAACCGCAGGTTAAACCCTATAAATGAGCTTAAACCATCAGACTCCGTCATGAATCAAGGTATTAATTTACTCCGCACCATCTGGAACAAACACATAACCCACACCCCAAACGGTCTGGATATAACGCGCACGCGCCGGATTTTCTTCAACCAGACGGCGTAAACGTGACACCTGAACATCAATCGAACGTTCCATGGCACCCCATTCACGACCACGTGCCAGATTCATCAGCTTGTCACGGGTGAGCGGTTCGCGTGGATGCTGAACCAGAGCTTTCAATACCGCAAACTCACCTGTGGTTAAAGTCACGACTTGACCTTCACGGGTCAATGTACGGGTTGATAAATCCAGTGACCAGGGGCCAAATGAGACCACTTCCATTTGCTGGCTTGGTGCGCCCGGTACTTCACGCACTTGACGACGCAATACCGCACGAATACGCGCCAGCAATTCATTCGGATTAAACGGTTTAGGCAGGTAATCGTCCGCACCGGCTTCAAGCCCTGCAATACGGTCAGAATCGCTGCCGCGCGCGGTCAGCATAATAATGGGCGTATCGATATTGGATTGGCGTAAACGACGACAGATACTTAAACCATCTTCAACCGGAAGCATAAAGTCGAGCACGATCAGAGAAAACAGTTCCCGCTGTAAAAGTCGATCCATCTGCGTGGCATCGTGTGCAGTTTTCACCACAAAGCCTTTATCTTCGAGGAAACGTTGCAATAGGGTACGCAGACGAACATCATCATCAACAACCAAGATGCGTTCGACTCGGTCTGTTTCGGTATGTACGGCATCGGCTTTTTCAGCAGGTACAACTAAACTCATGAGATGCTCCTTTATTCTTTATTGTCGTCATAAACAAAAAATGAAATATGCTTTGAGTATACGATTCATTGATATTAATTGACTATGCTCTAAAGCACCAAATATTGCAGTTAAAATCAAGACATAGATACCAAATATATACATCTAAATGGACAAAAAATATGATTTGGAGCAACATAAAAAGCAAAGTTCATGCAAACTATATTCAGAAAAGCTGAAAACTGTCGCACTTCATAATATAAAGTTGAGACAAATTAATAAAAACAATGGTGGATTTTATAGGCCCGGTCTTTATAATCATGCCATTTAGTACTTATCCTTGTGGGATCAAACACGATGACTGACTTAGTTCAGCAGTTGGCAAAAGAACTTGCCGTACGTCCAAACCAAGTTGAAGCTGCCATCAAGCTTATTGATGAAGGTGCCAGTGTTCCTTTTATTGCACGTTACCGTAAAGAAGTAACGCAAGGCTTAGACGATACGCAACTACGTCAACTCGATACGCGTCTATCATACTTGCGTGATTTGTATGAGCGCCGTGACAAGGTGATTGAATCACTCAAAGAACAAGATAAATTGTCTGATGATTTGTTGGCGCGTGTGAATGCAGCTGAAACCAAAAATGCATTAGAAGAAATTTACGCACCGTACCGTCCAAAACGTACCAGTAAATCATTTAAGGCCAAGGAAGCCGGTTTAGGCCCAATCGCCGAGAAAATTTTTGCTGAAGCGGTAGATCCAAGCGACGCATTGGCCGGTTTTAGCCATGACGATTATCCAGATACTGAAAGCCAGCTTGATGCGATCCAGCATATCCTGATTGATGACTGGGCACAAAATATCGCGCTGACCACTGAACTGAAAGCCACTTTTGCCAAAACTGCAGTGCTGAAAAGTTTGGTTGCTTCTGAAGAAAAGAAAGAAGTCGGTAAAAAATTCCGTGATTATTTCGATTTCTCTGAAAACCTGAACAAAGTGCCTTCACATCGTTTATTGGCGATGCTGCGTGGCCGTCAAGAAAACGTCCTGGGCCTGAAAGTGGATGGCGAAGATGCTGCACCATTGGCACGCATTGAGACTGAATACAATTTAGAAACGATTCAGCCGCAAGCACGTCAGGACTTCTTGAAGCAAACTGCAAAACTGTTCTGGCTTGGCAAAGTGCGTCCAAGCATTGAACATTCATTGCTGACTGAAAAACGTCTGGCTGCTGAAACAGAAGCCATGAACGTATTTGCTGAAAACTTGCGTCATTTACTGCTTTCTGCTCCTGCAGGCGCGCGCACCACTCTGGGCGTTGACCCGGGTATCCGTACCGGTGTGAAACTGGCTGTGGTGAATGCATCGGGTGATGTGCTGGCACACAGCACGATTTATCCATTTGCACCCAAAGATGATAAAGCAGGTTCATTGGCTGAACTGGCACGTTTATGCCGCGAGTTCAATGTTGACCTGATTGCAGTGGGTAATGGGACGGCAAGCCGTGAAACTGAAGCTTTAGTGGCTGAAATGATGGCGGCGAATAGCGATCTTAAACTGACCCGTGTATCTGTGTCTGAAGCAGGTGCCTCGGTATATTCAGCATCAGAACTGGCATCACAAGAACTGCCAGAGCTGGATGTGTCGATTCGTGGTGCAGTGTCAATTGCACGCCGTTTACAGGATCCATTGGCTGAACTGGTAAAAATCGATCCGAAATCGATTGGTGTGGGTCAGTATCAACATGATGTGAACCAGACTGGTCTGGCGAAAACCCTTGAAGCAGTGGTAGAGGACTGTGTGAACTCGGTGGGTGTCGATGTCAACACGGCATCTGCGGCGATTTTGGGTTATATCGCAGGTCTGAATAAATCGATTGCACAGCAAATTGTGGAATTCCGTAAGGAAAATGGCCGTTTTGATAATCGCCAGTCCTTGAAGAAAGTGCCACGTTTAGGCGAGCGTACTTTTGAGCAGGCAGCAGGCTTCTTGCGTATTCAAGATGGTTCTGAGCCATTAGATGCATCTGCAGTGCATCCAGAATCTTATGCACTTGTATCTAAAATTGTTGAAGCGAAAGCGACGACAGTGAAAGATATCATTGGCAATACTGAAATCATTCGTCAGGTCAATGCTGAAGAATTTGCAGATGAGAAGTTCGGTCTGCCAACTATCAAAGATGTTTTAAGCGAACTGGAAAAACCGGGTCGTGACCCGCGTCCAGAATTCCGTACGGCGAAGTTCCGTGATGACATTACTGAAGTTGCGCAATTGTCTGAAGGCATGCAGCTAGAAGGCGTAGTAACCAATGTCACTAACTTCGGTGCATTTGTCGATGTCGGTGTGCATCAAGACGGTTTGGTACATATTTCTGAACTTGCCAATGAATTTGTCGCGGATCCGCATAAAGTGGTGAAACCGGGTCAAATCGTGCAAGTGCGGGTCTTGAATGTGGATGCTGAACGTAATCGTGTGAACTTATCGATGCGTCCTGAAGGTTCTGAAGCGCCGGCAAAAGCACCACGTCAGCCACGTCGTGAAAACAATGAACAGCGCGGTGAGCGTAAGCCTCAAGGCAAACGTCCACAGCAAGCGCGTCCGCAAGGTGAGCGTCCTCAGGGCAAGAAACCGCAAGTGGCTAAACCACAAGAGCAAAAAATTGGTGGTTTAGGCGCATTGTTATTACAAGCAGGGATTAAAGGTTCAAAGTAATCTTTAATTGCTAAAAGAAAACCTCCCATCGGGAGGTTTTTTTATATCTGATTTTTATGAATTGATCATCGGTACAATCCAGCTGGTAATAATCAGCAAAATACCCAGATGCCCCATTTTTCGTGTCACATACACCAGTTTCGACGGTGGCTGTTCCAGTCGTTTGGCATATTCTTCCATGGTAATGCCTGCTTTGGTTTTACTGCTAAATAAAAACACGCCCAAGTCAATACAGATCAGAATCGTACCAATATCAGCGACCAGCTCCATCAGGACAAAATCTTGGTTATACAGCGACATGCTCACGCTATAAGTCAGATAGACGGCAAAGGCCAGACACAGGTATTGCAGGACCACTAAAAACTTCTGCATAAATCTCAACAGTTCACAAAATGAAAGCAATTATACAAATAATCGGGCACTCTCGGTCAATTACAAGCTTTTCATGACCTCAGCAAAATTTTGCTTCTCGACCAGTTCCAAAAATTCATCGCCTAAACGCTGACTTTCAGCAATACAGGCTTTCCAGAATTTGATCCGCTCCGCCTGATCTAAGCCCTTCAAGGTGAAATCCTTACGGTCAGGTAAACGGCCTAAAGGCAGACTTTGCAAATAGTCCTGCGATGGTGAAAGCAGCAAGGTGCGGGATTGATTCTCCGGATTGGCAGTACGTTTAAATAACTTGTCAAACCAGCCCGGAGTAATGCTGTCAGTAAAATGCGGATACAGCACAATGCCTTTGCTCTGGAAGGGCAGGTCAATATGATAGTCAATCAGACCGCCATCCCGATAATAACCCTGCGGTGCATCCGGAATGTCGCGCATTGCCGCCATGACCCCCGGAATCGACGCCGAGGCCATCAGCCAGGACAATACACTCTGCTCGGTCAGGGCATGATAATGTGTAGTAAATCCATCTTCCGCGATTTGAAATTGTTCCCCCATATTCGGCTGGCTAATCACACGTTGCATAAAATGACGGCTGTGTTTACGTGCAACAGCAGTCGTTCCGACAATTCCGGCTACAGAGGCCAGCAAAGGCAGCACTTTGTCACTCTGGAAAATGTGCTGGGCTTTAATTGAAATGACTGCGAGATGATAATCCGGATGATTGACCAGATCATTTTCCTTGCCTTGTACCAGGTCGAGTAGCATGCCGCGGCAAACTTCGCTGACCTCCTGGCGGGTCATTTTTTTATGGAAATAAAGGTTGGTATACAGCTCAGCTAAACGCTCGGTTCCCTGTTGAGCCCCATGTGCAGCCATACTGGCAAAACGCCAACTGCCAATCGAAGAGCCCACCAAAGTTCTACGCTGAGGGGCACGTGGGAAAAACTCGCCAAAAATCGCCTGATCCAGTCCTTGGATCCCAATGCCTTTGGGGCCACCTGCAGCACCGGGCACGATATCGACCTGTTCAGGTTGTAATCCTTGTTGCAGAATCAGCTCACGTGCCAGATGGCCAGCACGAATCGTCAGCGCAGGCGCCCGTTTTTGTAAAATCTGTACCATGATTCAACCCATACCAGCCAAGTGTGTGCTTATTTTAATCGATGCGTCTTTAGACCCAATGGCAAGATATGTCCTAAGGTGACTTGAGAGTCATGGCATCGGGTTGATGTAAGTGTGCATGAGTTCTTTATTGCGTAAATTAAAAAAAGGTAGATTAAATGAAATAATCAAAAGCGTGGTTATAGGATAGCTTGGCCAGTAAAAAGCATGAATTAGAAACAAACTACCTGCAAGACCTATCCATATTTTTAAAGCTAGTATTAGCTGTGTTTGTCGTAGACAGAATGGAAATAACAACGGAAGCAGGTTAAAGCTGACAATGAGCCAGAAATAGTCACTATGAATCAGGAGGTAGAATGTGGTATTGGCAGCAGGGGACCATGCAAGCCAATGGGCTGTTTGGTTGATATAGAAAAAAATATCTATCCATGTTGGGAAGCTGTAAAGTAGTGCAGTGAGAAAGGTTTTTTGTCTATTCTGGCGATACAGTGCCCATAAAAAACTATATTTCATTTGGATATTCTTGTTTTATTTTTTCAATAATTTAAGCATAAAAAAGCCTGACGAATCAGGCTATTTAAAAAATTATTTCGCAATTCGCCAGACGGCAAGAACACTCGCTAGCACAATCAGAAGCACCGACACAAACCATGGTGAAATAATCGCAATCGACAGCAGAATGGCCATGATACTGCCAAACATCCAGCTACGTTTTTGCTGAAGTTCCATTTGCAGGCGCATGCTTTGCAGTTCATTGAGCTGTTTGGCATGCCAGGCTGACTGGTTTTTCAGACCGTTCAGGCTATCAATCATCAAGGTTGGTAGATCCTGTGCCCCTAATAGCAAATCCGGAATTTTTTGTCCCAGTTCTTTCAGGTTTTTCTGCGGATTCATTTGTGCCTTGATCCAGTCCGTCAGGATCGGTTTGGCCAGACTCCAGATATCCAGTTCCGGATACAGGTCGGTTCCCAAGCCTTCGACATGCACTAGTGTTTTGAGTAGCAGCATCAGTTGCGGTGGAATTTCCAGATGGAAACGACGGGCAATGTCCATCACTTCAATCAGAATACCGGCGAAATCCAGTTCATGCATTGGTTTAGAGACCATCGGCCCGACACTGCGGCGCATTTCACGAGCCAAAGCATCCTGATCGGTACCCGGTGGAATCCAGCCAGCTTGATGCACCACCTGAATCAGTTGCATGAAGTCGCTGTTCATGACAGCCAGCAGCATGCGTGCTACGGTCATCTGGTCATGCTTAGACAGCTCGCCCATAATCGCGCAGTCCAGCGCAATAAAACGCGGATTACTCGGATTGATGGTTTCGACAAAAACATTGCCCGGATGCATGTCGGCATGGAAAAAGTTATCGCGAAAGACCTGGGTAAAGAAAATAGTCAGGCCTTTACGTGCCAGATCAGCACGATCCATGCCGAGTCGGTCAAAGGTCGCGATATCTGAAATTGGCACTCCGGTAATGCGCTCGGCCACCAGCACATCTTTGCTGTCCATATACACTTCCGGCACGTACATCATGCTGGAGCCGGTAAAGTGGTGGCGCATGCGGCGGGTATTGTCCGCTTCCAGGGTCAGGTCCAGCTCATTTAAAATGATCTGGCGGTAATCCTGAATGATTTCAGATAAATGTAAGGCACGCGCTGCTTCGAGACGTTTTTCCAGAAAGTCCCCCAGCCATTGCAGAATTTCAAAATCCTGCAAAATCTGCTGGCGAATATTCGGACGGGTCACCTTGACCACCACTTCACGGCCATCATGCAGGGCAGCGGTATGAACCTGTGCAATCGAGGCAGCAGCCAGAGGCTGGGTGTCAAAACGGGCAAACAGGGTATTCACATCGGCTTTCAGTGATTCCTGGATGCGCATCTTGGCCACGTCATTGTCAAAGGGCTTGACCTGATCTTGGAGCAAGACCAGTTGCTGTAAAAGTTCAGGTGCAATCAGGTCGCGACGTGTAGAGAGTAACTGACCCATTTTAATGGCCAGCGGACCCATTTCCTCTAAAGCCAGTTTTAGCTTGAGCGGGTTTTTACGTTCACGACTGGACCAGGCGGCCGGATGCATACGGATCAAAGACAGAATATGCCGGGCCTTTTCTGGTAATTCTTCCGCAGGAAACAACGTGTCGAGTCGATAGTGCGCGGCGATGCGCCAAAGTTCGAGTAAACGTGAAACATGCGGAATCATAAAGCAGCGTACCTAGTCTTGAGTAGAATTGTTTGAGGTATCGATCTGGGCCTGAAGCTGCTGGATTTTCGCTTCAACCCGATCTAAATTTTGATTCAGGATACGGGTGTCCTGATTCAGGTCATCCATTTGCCAGCGTGGGGCAAACAGACCACTGTCTTCTTTTAAGGCATCTTCGGCAAAGAATAGCTGACTTTGCAGGGTACGTTTCAGCTGTTTGGGTAATAGCTGAAATTTACCAATTTCATGTGCCAGTGCCGGGCCAATCCAGGGACTTAAGTGCGCCGCCAGATCCAGCTCTGCCTGTTGCATGATGCGCTGGATTTCCTGCAATAACTTGTAGTCACCTTGCAGTGGAATATTGCCGACTTCATCGGACAGCAGCAGCTTGAGTAATTCCACCACATTGCTGACCTGCAAGGTTGCAGTCGCTTCGGTGACTGTAGATGAGCCAGCATCAAATGGACGCTGTTCAAAGATTGAAGATGCTTCACTATGACCAGTCGCGGTCGGCTCCAGACGAAGCTTGTCTTTATCAAAAAACACATCGACCGAAAGCTGCGGCGAAGCAATCACCACCCGCAGCATTTTACCAGACAAAGCATTTAGCTGGATGCGGGTAATCGCATCCAGATCAATCACATGGTGAATCACGCGTTCAACAGCACCGAGTGCCAGAATTGACCACATAGGGAGTGAACCTTAAAGTTTAAAACCGCGGTGAACTGCAACAATCCCGCCAGTCAGGTTGTGATAGTCACAATTCTGGAAGCCGGCATTTTCCATCATGCCTTTTAAGGTGCGCTGGTCTGGATGCATACGAATCGATTCAGCCAGATATTTATAGCTTTCAGAATCATTGGCAATGATTTTACCCATGATTGGCAAGGCTGTGAATGAGTACAGATCGTAAAGCTTAGAGAATGGCTCAAACACCGGTTTAGAGAATTCCAGCACCAGTAAACGACCACCTGGCTTGAGTACGCGATACATCGATGCAAGTGCGGCATCTTTATCAGTCACGTTACGCAGACCGAAAGAAATCGTCAAAAGATCAAAACTGTTGTCTGCAAATGGTTCTAAGGTTTCAGCATTGGCCAGTACGAAATCGACATTGGTACAGCCGGCATCGATCAGACGGTCACGACCGACATTCAGCATCGATTCGTTAATATCAGACAGCACCACATGACCGGTCGGGCCCACTTCACGGCTAAACACTTTGGCCAGGTCACCGGTACCGCCGGCAATATCCAGCACCTGCTGGCCACGGCGTACACCGGACATATTGATTGCAAAACGTTTCCACAGACGGTGAATCCCGAAAGACATCAGGTCATTCATGATGTCGTATTTGCTGGCCACCGAATGGAACACTTCAGCCACTTTCTGGGCCTTTTCTTCGCTGTTTACGGTTTGATAACCAAAATGTGTGGTTGAACCCACGTTGCCGGTATTGGCACCGCGTGGCAGGTTATATTTCGGCACCGAGCCTGTGACTGGCGTATCAGTCAGGCGTTGTTCGAGGGATTGTTGCTGACCTTGCGGCGTACCTTGTGGAAGAGGTTCAGTTAAGAATGGGCTCACTTTGTCTGTCTGTTGTGCCGACTCAGGGGTAGGGGTAGGCGTTGTATTTTCATTCGACATTGGAGTCACTCCTAACATATCAATCGGGTTAATCTTGCATTGTCTGCATCATGACAGATTCTAAAGGCTTATTCAGCAATCATGATGCAATTGTTATGAATAATATACAGAAAAATGTGCGCTTGGCAGAAATACTGCACTACTATTTATTGAAATGGCAACGCATCGCCAGAGTGCACTTTATCAATAATCTGGCGTTCGGTTGCGGTAAATTCACGGACAAATTTTTCTGCCGATTTCAGCGGCTTCATGGCCAGGAAACCATCCTGCATAAACGCATACATCACCTGAAAGTTATATTTATTGGCCGCGCCTTTACACATCTTGAAGGCCGCATAGACCACAAAGGAGCGCATGTATTTATCCAGACTCATACCGAGCTGATCCAGCAAGGCCAGTTGTTTTAACCGTGCCTGACCCTGATCCAGTTTGAGATAGGTCAGGCGCATCATCTCATCGGTCAGTGTTTCATGCGGATGATAATCCTGTAATAACTGAATCGCGACCTGCTCATCCAGCTGTACCGCTAGAATCGCCAGTTCTACACCCAATGTCCCGGTTTTGATGGCATTTTCAGGAATCACTTTTTCTGCTTTATGGGCATATTTCATCAGCCGGGCAATCTGTGCTGCCAGTGCATCAAATTCGGCACCACCATAGAGACGGTTCAGGAAATATTCGGCCATCAACTGATTGGGTTTTTCCGCAAAATGCGCGCGATGAGTTCGCTGCATGCGAACTTTCTGCCAGGCCTGTACATCCTGTAAACGGCTCAGAATATCCGGTTGGGTATGATAGCTCAGCTGATAATAATGCGCTAACAGATCATCGAGAACGGCAAGTTTGGACATGAGGCTTCAATTATAGTTTGATGATGCAAGAATCTTAGAGGCTGGCGCACAATCCTGCTATGACAAATTGAACAGAGATCGGACATTTGTAGGTCAATCTGTTGTTTAAATAGCCAATTTAATCGTGTGAAAAACGTTGCCAAAGCTATTTTTGCGCCAAAACTCATCGTTATACTGCATATAAAATAAAAGATCAGGGTTGAAGATACGCATGGCACAACCACAATTTCAGTTAATGGATGAAGATCAGTTATCGGTCGAGCTGATTGATGCCCAGTATGATTTAAAAAAAACACGCGGCCGCAAAAATGCCAAAAGCCTGTTGATTCTGGTCAACGGGATTGAGCTGGCCGGTAAGGGTGAAGCGGTCAAGCAGCTGCGTGAATGGGTCGATCCGCGCTATTTGCGCGTGAAAGCGGATGCACCGCAAGTGGCCGGGCCTAAACAGACTTTGTGGCAGCCTTATGCGCGGTTTATTCCGGCCGAAGGACAGATCATGGTCTTGTTTGGCAACTGGTACAGCGACCTGCTGAGCAGCGCCATGCAAGCTTCAGATCCGATCACTAATACACAGTTCAATCATTATCTGCAAGAGATGCAGGCCTTTGAACAGGACCTGAAAAATAATCATGTCGATGTGGTCAAGGTCTGGTTTGACCTGTCCTGGAAAGCCCTGCAAAAACGGCTGGATGCCATGGATCCGAGTGAAGCGCACTGGCATCAGCTGCATGGTCTGGACTGGCGCAACAGAAAACAGTACGACACCTTGCAGCGCTTGCGTCAGCATTTTACCGAAGACTGGTTCATTATTGAGGGTGAAGATGAACAGCAGCGTGACCAGCAATTTGCCCAGCATATTCTGGGTGCTCTCAAGCATTGCCCCAATCATCCGGCCAGAGCCAGTGGACGATGGAAACAGGCCAAGATTCCCGAACTGTTAAAACATCCTGCCGAAACTCGAGCCAAGGCAGAGGATTACAAGCCGGAGCTGAAAAAATTAACAGCTAAGGTGGCCAAGGCGATGCGGTCAGATCCGCGGAATGTGGTGATTCTGTTTGAGGGCATGGATGCTGCTGGAAAGGGCGGCGCGATCAAGCGCATTGTGAAAAAACTGGATCCGCGTGAATATGAAATTCATACCATTGCCGCACCAGAAAAATATGAGCTGAGCCGTCCCTATTTATGGCGCTTCTGGACCAAACTGCAAAGCGATGATGATATCTGTATTTTTGACCGTTCCTGGTATGGGCGGGTGCTGGTAGAGCGGATAGAAGGTTTTGCCAGTGCCGCAGAATGGCAACGTGCGTATGCGGAAATTAACCGTTTTGAGCAAAGTCTGGTCAAGCATCAAACCGTGGTGATCAAGCTGTGGCTGGCCATTTCCAAAGATGAACAGGCTGCACGTTTCAAGGCACGCGAAGATACACCGCATAAGCGTTTTAAAATTACTGAGGATGACTGGCGTAACCGGGAACGTTGGGATGATTATCTGAAAGCAGCAGCCGACATGTTTGAACGTAGCTCGACCGATTATGCACCTTGGCATATCATTGCGACTGATGATAAAAATACCGCACGGGTCGAGGTGTTAAAGGCCATTTTAAAACAGCTTCAGGCAGAATAATCTGCCTGAAGTAGCACGGGCTCAGCTGTTTAAAATATTGAGCTCAAATGTGCTTAACCTTGAGCGACCTGTTTTTGCTGGATATTTTTAGCCGCACGGTAGCATTCCTCGACATGGGCTTCGGCAATTTTTTTCATGACAAAATAGCCCAGACTGGCGGCAATCAATTGACCACCCAGGGGAATGAATTTTGTCACTTGCTTTGTGATCACTTTCGCTGCAACATTGTTCAAAGATTTTTTGACAGCAGTTCGCGCGACCACCAGACCAGAAAATTCTACGCCGCGTTTACGCAGCTCATTCCAGTGCACCTGACGGGTTTTGGGATCATAGACACTGATCTGATCAGGCGCCAGTCCGAAGCGGGCATTGATCTCGGGAATCAATTGCGACAAGATGCCGATGTCAATGACGACATCCATAAACGGCACTGGAATAATGGCGGCACCCGCAGAATAGTAGGCACGTTTTTTGGTGAGTTCCAGGCACTCGGCACGAATTTGTTCCAAATCTAAGCTTGGATCGATACGTTCAGGAATTTTATCTAATTTCATGGGCACTACCTAAGCTCTATGTTGTTTTTTTCTATGAAAGCATCATTAAGGTGCTTTTTTCAAAGAAATTTTTCGACTGAAGTGTGGTTTTAAAGTGTCATACAGCGCTCGAGATGTATAGTAACTAATCTTTATCATTTTGTAGTAAAACTAGTTCAGCAGTTCAGGGGAAACGATGGCAATCCATGTTATTCAGAGTCAACGCATTGATGTGCTTTTGGATAGTATGCTGCGTATTGTCAATCAAACTGCCCGGCATCCGTTTGAAGTGTTACAGCCCCGGTATTTTATTGTGCCGTCTCCGGCCGTAGAAAGCTGGTTGACTCAAAAAATTGCCGAGAAGAAAGGCATCAGTGCCAATAGCCAGTTCCATCACCGGATTCGTGCCTTTCAGTGGACGTCTTATCAGTGGGTGCTGAATGCGCCTAAAGAAGTCGAACAGGTTCGAGAAGCCAATATTCCGCGTATTATCATCAAATGGCGCGTGTTTCAGGCACTGCGTAAATGTATTCTGCCAGAACATATTCCCTTAGACGTCGATCATCCGCTGTATTCAATTGTAAAGCGGATTTACGACAGTGCCGACCGGCTGGAGCAGGGCACGGAAAAACAGCTGAAAAAACAGAGCATGCTGTACTGGGTGGCCGAGCAGGTATCGCGCCTGTTCAGCCATTATATGGATTATCGCGGTTATTGTGCACGTAACTGTCCACCGCAAAGCTGCAGCTGCCCGACCAACTGGCTAGAGGCCTGGGGACAGGATATTGCGCTGGATATCGAGCAGATGATTTATAGTCCCAAAGATGAAAATGGTCACGAAATGCAGGTGGCCGATTTCGTCAAAATTCAGGCGCGTGAGCTGGAAGCCTGGCAACGCTGGTTGTGGCAGCATGTATTTCAGGAGGATTATGCCAAAATTCTGGAGATTGAGCGCCTGTATTGGGAACGGCTGGAGAATCCGGAAACACGAAGCGAAGCCCTGAAACGCTTGCCGGCACAGATAGTGGTATTTAGCCTGCTGGAACTTCCGCCCAGCCAGCTGGACTTTTTACGCCGGCTGGGGCAATACATAGACATTTATATCTTTCATTTTAACCCCTCGCAGGAATACTGGGCCGACAGTGTCGATCCGGACTGGAAAGCCAAATTTGATCTGCAACGGGAAGAGCGCTTTATTCAGCGCTTTGAAAAAACTCGCCAACGTAAACCGAATGATGCTGAACTGAAAGAATTTCGAATCAAGCAGCTTAACTTTAATGCCGAAGATCGTGAATCGCGGCATCCGCTGTTGACCCGATTTGGCAAGCAGGCGCGGGATCATTTCTCTTTACTCTCCAAACTGTCTTCTGGAGAAGAAGGTCTCTGGGCCGATGTTTTTGTCGATGACTATCAGGACAAGCTGCTGGCAAAAATCCAGTCAGATATTTTATATTTACTCGAACCTGAACAGCATCAATATGCTTTAAGTCCGGCCGATGATTCGGTGCAGATTCATGTCTGTCATTCCTCGTTGCGTCAGCTGGAAGTACTCAAAGAACAGCTCATTCACTGGCTGGCACAAGGCACGGAACAGCAGCCACGGCAACCGAGCGACATTCTGGTGCTGAGTCCGAATCTGAAAGAACTGGAACCGGCGATTCGCAGTGTCTTTGCCCCGCCACCACGTGAGCGTGAGATCGGCAGCCAACGGTTGCAAAAAGATAACCTGTATTTACCGATCCAGATTGCCGGGGTGTCGCGTCTGGATGTTAGCAATGCCTGGTGCGCGGTACTGGGCCGGATCCAGTGGGTACGTCGCCGTTTCAGTATTGAGGACTTTGCTGACTGGCTCAGCCTGAATGCCACCCAGCAACGTTATGCGCTGGACTATAGTCAGGTAGAACGGATGTTGCAGTTGCTGACGGATGCTGGCTTCAAGCGTGGTCTGGACCAGCAGCATTTACAGCAAAGCCTGAGCGCAGGCGATGATGATTACCGTTTTAGTTTTAAATTCGCGCTAGACCGTCTGGCTTTGGGCCTGGCCATTCCTGAACATATAATGTTTGAGGATACCTTGAGTTATGCCAAGGTTCTGACCAGTGATTTCCCGTTGATTTCAACCCTGATCCAGATTTATCAGGATCTGGTGCAGCGCCGTGACTGGCTGACTTTGCATGAGACCGGACAGCGCACGCCGGTGAAAACCTGGCTGGAATATCTGCGCGCCGATCTGAATGAATTTCGTGATGCCGGGGTGGAATCGCTCAAAACTGTGGCCGAGATTATCGACAAGCAGATGCGGATGCTGACCCTGGCCGATTATCATGAGCAGGATGATTCACATGCCAGTCAGGAGCTGGTGGCACTGAGTTTGCCTTTGCCTTATGTGCTGGAAGAAATTCAGAATACGCTAGAAATGCAGCTGGATCAGGCCGAACCAACCGGACAGATCACTTTTAGCCAGATTGGCCAGATCCGGCCACTCCCTTATCAGCTGGTGGTGATGCTGAATCTGGATAGCGGTAAGTTTCCGAGCCGGAATCAGCAGGTGCCGTTTGATCTGATGCGCAGCCTGAAGCCGCAACTCGGCGATCGTTCGCGTCTGGATGATGAGCAGGGTGCTTTTCTGGATGCCTTACTATTGGCGCAGGATAATTTATGGCTGTTTTATAATGGCTTTGATCTGGACGATGGCGAGGCCCGAGATCCATCCACTGCCTTGCAGGAACTGATTCAGCATATCGCATTCATCTGTCAGTCGGAACAGCCGGATGCCGAAGTCGATCCTGTGGTGGAAATCAATGGTCTGTCAGTCGCCCAACATATCCAGCAGCTTTATCATGTACATCCCTTGCAGCCTTTTGATCCAGCCGGATTTGCAGATGCGCAAACACCGCGTTATCGGGATCAGTGGTTTGCGGTGGCAGAATATATCCGCAGCGCCGAAGGCAAGCGCAGCAGCTGGATCAATGCGCATTATCCGGCAGTTGAACAAAAAGAACTGCGGGTGCTGAAAGGCGATGAGTGGATTCGGGACATGATTTTCCCGGCACGTTTATTTCTGAAAAGTGTCGGAATTTCCACAATTCGCTATGCAGATTTGCCGAGTTCCCGTGAGCCCTTGTTATTAAACAAGCTGGAACAATATCAGGTGCGGGATTTTCTATTACAACAAGATCAGCAGATTGAGCCGAGCTTGATGCTAGACCGTTTGCCAGTAGGCAAAACCCAGCAAGCCACCTGGCTCAGCAGTCAGCAGGAACAGCAGTTGTTGCAAGAACGTTTGCTACAGCTCGGCAAAGAACTGACGCCGGTGACCCAGCAATCCCTGCAATTTAGTCCTGAACTGATCATTCATATTAACGTGCCTCAGGTTTCATACAGCAGTTACTGGTTAAGTCTGCAATCCTCTTCGGCCTCGGAAAAACGCCGTGCCCAGATCTGGCTGGAATATCTGTTATGGCTGGCTTATCTGAATGATGATGCACGCTCGCCGGAACTGGAACGTATTGTGATTTTCAGTAATAAGACCCTGAAATTTTCCGGCTTGAGTTCAACTAAAGCGCGAGAATATTTACAGTTCTGGTTCAAAGCCTGGGAAATTGGTCAACAGCAGCCGCTGGTGTTGCCAGCGGAATTGTTGATGAAAAAAGAGTGGCAGTGGGCCGAAAATGAACAGGGCAAAATGACCATTGTGGAAATGCCGGAACTGCTAAAAGCCTGGAATAATAGCTATGAAAGTGCCAAGCCTTTGGCTTCGGATGAATCCAGCCTGTTGCATCAGGACTGGCAGTTTATTTTGCAGGATCAGGACCCGGATCTGGCCTTGCAGCGCTGCTGTCATGATTTCGCCCATGCTCTGTATGCGCCGATTCACCAACATCTGGAATGGGTGAAATAGCAATATGACCGTGTTAAAGCAGCAGATGCAAAAAGCCATTTCTACCAATCCGATTCAGGACATGACGTTCCGGGGCTTACACTGGATTGAGGCCTCGGCAGGTACCGGCAAGACCTATACTTTATCCAGTTTGATGGTGCGGATTTTTCTGGATCAGTATTATCCGCATCAGGTGATTGCAACCACCTTCACCCGCAAGGCAACGGCCGAACTGAAAAACCGGGTACGGCTGCGGGTCGAAGAAACTTTGGCCTATATCCAGCGTCATCAGCAGCTCAATTCTGTGGAAATTGCAGCGAAGATTCAGAGCGAAACTGATCCTTTATTTCAGCAGGTGTTGAAAGATTATGGTACACGGATGGACTATGCCCGTCGCCGTTTGCGTCTGGTACTGACCCAGCTGGATGAACTGTTTGTCGGGACGCTGGACAGCTTTAGCCAGAAACTTTTACGTGAATTTGCCTTTGAAAGTGGCAAGATTGAACGTGCTGAACTGACCGAAGATCAGGATTTATATATCCAGCAACTGATTCATGATGTGCTGCGTGACTGGATTCAGCAGCAGCCACAATATATGGTCAATCATTTGTATGTGCAGAATCTGCTGAAACCGGTCGAGCATTATACCGGGCTGGTTCGGGATGCTCTGAATTTTAGCAAGCAGCAATTCCAGAAGGTCGAGCCGGCTGAATGTGATCTAGGTAAATTAGAAGCCTGTATTACCCAATTATTGAATATTCATGAGCATGATCTCGAAGTCATGCGGCGCTATTGTCAGGAAAGTCCAAAGTATTTTCACAAGAGTTTTTTGACCAAGTTAACCGACGTTTGTGAAAACTTTATGACCTGGAGCGCAGCCCTAAAAACTCAGGGTGGCATGAGTTTCTTTGATGCGGAATTGCAACCGATTTTACTGAATCTGTGCCATTTACGCCGTAAAAAAACTGATTTCCAGCCGACCACTCAGGTTTTTAACAAGAGCTGTCCGGAAGCGGAGCAGCAGCTGATTTTGCAACACAGCCTGATTGTGGCAATTGATGCACTGTGTGAGGTCAAACAGGATCTGGATGAGCAGTTGAAGCAGCTCACGACCTATCTGGAATTTCATATTATTCAAAGTGTGCAAACTCGTTTGCCGCAAACCCTGCAACAGCAGGGTGAAACGACTTTTTCCCAGCAAATCCGCACACTGGCAGAAGCACTGCAAGGACAACAAGGCCAGCGCTTTGCCCAGTTTGTACAGGCACGTTATCCGCTGATTCTGGTGGATGAATTTCAGGACACCAATCAGGATCAGGATGACCTGCTGGCCAAGATCTGGCGGGATGCCAGCCGGGTTCAATCCGGCTGCATGATTATGGTCGGCGATCCGAAACAGGCGATTTATGGTTTCCGTGGTGGCGACATGCTGACCTATAACAAGGCACATGCTGACGTGCGGCAGAAGCAGGGCCGCGAATATACCCTGATGCAGAACCATCGTTCGGTCAAAGCGCTGGTCGAAGTGGTCGATGCTTTATTTCAATGCCAGATGGATTTTGGTGAACAGGTGCAGTACACCCTGATTCAGGCCGGTAGTCGGCCACATCCGGATCTCATCGATAGCGCTGTCTGCAATCCGCAGCCCTTACGCTGGATTCAGTTGGGTGAGTCGGATGTAGAAGCCGATCAGGTGGCCTGGAAAATCCGTGCACTCCTCAATCAGTCTGCTCAACAGCAGTTATATTTTCAGCAGCAGAACAGTATTCAAAGCCTGAAAGCCGATGATATTACAGTGCTGGGGTTTGGACATTTTGCCCTTGAGCAGGTCAAGCAGCGCCTACAGCGTATGGGTATTCCTTGTTATAAAGAGTCCAAACAAAGTGTTTTTGCCAGTGCTATTGCGCAGGATGTCGCGGCCGTCTTGACTGCAATCATGGATCCTTTTAATGAAGCCAAGGTCAAACGTGCCTTACTGACCCGCCTGCTGGGTTTCAACCTGAAAAAACTGATTGAGTTACAGGCGCAGAGTGAAGGGCTCAGTCGCTATATTGCCGATCTGGATGCAATTCGGGAAATGTGGTTCGAAAAAGGTTTTCTCACGGCATGGAATTATGCCTTAAACCTGTTTCAGGTCTGGACTCATCTGGTGGCCAGTCAAAGTCTGGACAATGAACGGGTGGTGGTGAATCTGCGTCATCTGACCGAAATTCTGAGCCAGCAAAGTGAATATTATCAGGGTGCCCAAAAACTCTATCACTGGTATTTGCGTCAGTTACAGTCCCCTTCAGGCAAAGACAGTGAAAAAGAACGCAAGCTGTCTGGTGATCATGGGGTACAGCTGATGACCATCCATGCCTCTAAAGGGCTAGAATTTAAAGTGGTATTTTTACTGGGCGCAGATGCTGCTTTTGATGTGAATAAAGGCAATTTGAACTTTTCATTAAGTGGCACACTGTCTGAAAGTATTTTAGAACAATCCCGGGTGATTGCGGTCAATCATAAGAATTTGCACGAGCAGGCGATTTTACAGAATGCAGCGCGTAATGCAGCGGAAAATCACCGGCTTTGGTATGTGGCGCTGACCCGTGCCAGTCATCGGATATATGCCATGTTGCAAGACCACGCTTCACAATCCGATTCGGGCTTGGCGTTCTGGCGTGGGCAGGGCGATGCCATCTTCGAACATGCTTTAACTCTGGTCGAGCAGCCGCTGTCTCAGGAACCGGCACGTCTGGTCGAGCAGTCACACCATCATAAGATCGACATGCTGGCGCAACCTTTGCCAGAGCGACAGTTCTATCCACGCACCAAAACCAGTTTTACCGCATTGTCGCAACATCAGTCACATGCGCCAGTTTTGCAGGATGATCTGGTCAATGCCCAGGAACACCCGGATAGTGCAGCGGATGAAATCAATCTGGATGCTTTAGCAGATCAGCCGGCTGTCACACCGCTGGACTGGATCAAGCTGAATTTCCCCAAAGGTACGGTGGCCGGAACTTTCTTGCACAGTATTTTTGAACATATCAATTTTCAGGACAGCAGTTACTGGAATCTGGAAATTCGCCGTCGTTTTAAAAATACTGCACCGCAAATCTGGCAGGAGCTAAAAGAAAAATTCGAACAGGCCTTTCAACTGCGTACTGTGCTGGAGCAGACCTTTGCGCCGCATTATCAGGCCGCAGCGGTGAATCTGCGTAGCCTTTTTCAAGCCGCAGCGCAGGCAAATTTCAAAGCAGATGAGTTGCAACAGAGTATGCAACGCGTTTTGTCCAGCCTGAACTATAAATTGCTGAGCGGCATTCGCCTGCATGATCAGAGCGAAGCTTATCGTCAACAATGGCGACAGTTATTTCAATCGGCACAGCAAGACCGATCAGCCTTGGTGGTTTTTTTAAGCCAGTTTGAGCGTTATTTCACCGAGCTGGATGATGACAGCTTTATCCTGTTTTTTGAACAGGAAATGGCCCAGATTGCACACCTTGCAAGTCCTGAACAGCTCAATGTCGAAAGCATCTTCCAGACTGCTTTAGATGGATTGCTTGATGAAATTAGGGAAGATATTTTACTCAATCTGATGCATGACTGGGTGCATGACATTCTGGTCACTCCGATTCAGGCAGATTTTGTTTTGGCACAACTGGGTGATCAACAGTATCTGTCAGAATTTCCTTTTTATCTGTCCTTGACCGATGCGCCTTTGCAGATCCGGCAAATCCATCAGCTTTTTCTCGAACATGACATGGTCATGAGCGATTTTAATGAGGCCAAATCGGCACGTTATCTGACCGGTTCCATCGATCTGGTGTATTTTGATGGTCAGCGTTACCATATTGCCGATTATAAAAGTAACTTTCTCGGCCCAGATCAACAGCATTATACCGCTGAGGCGATTCAGCAGAATATGAGCCAGTCCAGTTACTGGTTGCAGGCAGCCTTGTATCTGGTGGCCCTGCATCGTTATCTGAACGCAAATATGCAGGCGTATTCAATGCAGCAGCATCTGGGCGGCGCAAGCTATTTATATTTACGCGGTATGCACGGGCAGATGGAACAAGGTGTATATCACTGGCAACCAGACATCGAATTCGTTGAAAAACTGGATCAGATTTTGGGTTATTTTGAGCAGAAAAAAACAGCATAATTTTGCTGCCTGATAAAATATATAGAGATTAAACAGAAAATTATCCTGTGGATAACTTTGAGGATAACTGTGTGGAAAATGAGCAGAATCACGTGTCGCAACAAAACGCCAGTTTGATGGCCTGGATTGACTATTTATGTCAGCCTCCATTTAGCTCGGCTACATTTGATCCGGCAGCAAAATTACTGATTCAGCAATTGCTTGAAGCAATGCAGGCCGGCGATAGCTGCATTGAAGCGCTTCCTCAACAAATGGCATTATTGCATAATCTGGTGCGTGATCATGCTCAGCAAGGCACGGGTATTGCCCCCTTGGTGTTTGAAGATCAGCATTTATATCTGTACCGCTACTGGCAGCTGGAACAGGCAGTGGCAACGCATATAGCACGAATCAAGACCCAGTCTATTGTAGCCCTGGAGTTAACAGCACGTGACCGCAGCCTGCTCTCAGATCCACAGCAGCAAAAAGCCTTGCAAATGGTGGCAGAGCAAGCCTTCAGTATTATTACTGGCGGGCCGGGAACCGGTAAAACTTATACGCTGGCGCATATTATTGCAGTTTTATATGATACGCTGCCGAATATCCGGATTGCCATGGCCGCGCCGACCGGAAAGGCTGCGCAGCGGATGAAAGAAGCGCTGCAAAAAGCCTTACAGACTGAAGCTTTGCAGCAGTTTGAAATAGCTGCACTACAACAGTTACAACCTGTGACCCTGCATCGTTTATTGGGATTGGGCACGCGCGGACAGCCACGTTTTCATGCCAAACAGCCTTTGCCCTATGACGTAATTGTGGTCGATGAAGCCTCGATGCTGGATTTAAGTCTGTCACAGATGTTGCTGGCCGCTGTACCATCTCAGGCACGTCTGATTTTACTTGGCGATGCAGACCAGTTGGCTTCTGTGGATGTCGGTACCGTTCTGGCAGATCTGCAACAGGTTGCGACTTTGCAGGATAATCGGGTCAACTTAATCACCACACGACGTTTTAAAGCAGGGGCCAAGATTGGGGCAATGGCTGATTTTATTCAGCAGCAGCATGAAGCTGCCAATGTCCTGCAAAAATTTGAGCAGCAGATTGTCACTGCCAGTGAATTACAAGCCATCACCTTGGATCGGGTTGAGATTGACCAGCTCCAGTTGCAATATTTAGCGCCTAGTGCTGAACAGACGGCCACTACATTGAATCAATATTATGATCAGTTGATGTATGGTTATCAGGCCTATACACAGGCTGTCAAAAATAAGCAAGGCTTAGATGATTTCGAGCAATATGTACAACAGGTGGTGAGATCATTTGATGATTACCGTATTTTAACTGCGATTCGTTCTGGTGATCTGGGCTTGTTCAAAATCAATCTACAGATTGAACAACGCTTTTTAGCCGCTCAAGGTCAACTGAAGCAGGGTAACTGGTATGTCGGGCGGCCGGTCATGATGACCTATAACGATTATCAACTGGGTTTATCCAATGGTGATATTGGCATCTGTTTTTTACGTGAGCAGTCTGGTCAGTGCCAGTTTGAAGTCTATTTTCCGAGTCTGGAAAAATGGGTCTTAGCCACCCGTTTGCCAAAGAGTATAGAAACCGCTTTTGCACTGACCATTCACAAATCTCAAGGTTCAGAATTTGCACATACCGCAGTGGTGCTGGATCAATATGCGCAAAATCTATTAAGTAAAGAGTTGATTTATACTGCAATTACCCGTGCTAAAAAAGTGGTCAGTTTATTGGTAGATTGTGACGCTTTTACACAAGCCTTATGCGTACGAACCACACGTAAAAGTGGTTTAAGTCAAAAAATACTTGAACAATCTACTAGTTTATTGGCAAAAAATAATCAGATCTTGTAGGTAAAAGCTTACACGGATTCAAGAAATTGCCGCATAGAGCTTTTAATCAGTTTTTGAGAAGATTGGTCATACAAAATAACTCAACACGGAAAGTTGAGCATAATCGTATAATTATAAAAAGAATGTCAGTAGACAGCGAACTTACAGTGAGGTAAGTAAAAAGAGGAAACTTACAGCCGCTAAGCCTTGTAGTTTTGGGAGAGACTACAAGGCTTTTTTATATTTAATTAATTTATATTTCAAAATACTAGATATTTACCTTAATTCTAAAGTTGGATATTGTTGTGGAATGGCTGGATTTAAGCGAATTAGGTTAAATAAAGTGGTATTAATGTAATATTATGCAACTTTTAGGCTAGTTATTGTACGAAATAGCTTACAGCAAGATACGCTAAATGCCTCTACTTGTCTTTGTAGAATATGGCAAAATCTACCACACAAGGAAGGTGATTTTTCAACAGGATGTTTGAAAATAATAACAAGCGTAAAACGCTATAAAAAACACAATAAATAATAATGATAAGAGAAAGAACTACAGCGCCAAAAAGCCCGACTAAACTCGGGCTTTTTTTTATCTATTTTTTATTCAGACAGACGACGGTACATTAAAACAATAGAAAAAGCGTTCTAATTGCTTAGGTCGATTTCTCTATTTAAGTGGTCTAGACGATCTCGCTTAAAACAGTACAGATCTTGAATAACTCAGGATCAATGGACAACAGCTTCGCTTTAAATAAATCACCGATTGAAAACATTTAAAAGTGCTGATCTATTTTTGCAATTTGGCGCATTTTCCCTTAAAATATACAACTTGCTGTAGTGATGCACGGCAGTCAAAGTTTTGAATTCTCATTACATTGATTTTTATCAAAATATATAAGCATCTCGGAGAAATCGAATGGCTTTAACTAACGCAGATCGCGCAGAGATCATTGCTAAATTCGCACGCGCTGAAAACGACACTGGTTCACCAGAAGTTCAAGTAGCTCTTTTGACTGCTCAAATCAATGACTTACAAGGTCACTTCAAAGAGCACAAACACGACCACCATAGCCGTCGCGGTCTAATCCGTATGGTTAACCAACGTCGTAAGCTGCTTGACTACCTAAATGGTAAAGACCACGGTCGTTATGTAGCATTGATCGGTGCTTTAGGTTTACGTCGTTAATTCGATTTAAACTTTATTTTCGGGTTATTGCATGCTTTGTGCTTTATTGCTGAAAACTAAAGTCGGTTTAGCTTTTGGCTAGGCCAGTGGAAGGGGCGAATGTTTCGCTCCTTCTTTGTGTTTAAAAATAGTATTTAATCTGGTGAGGTCGGCTTCTAAGCTTTGTCATTTGTTCGTCTATATGGTCGTGAATGCCAAACCTTAGGGGTCTCCACTAGAATAATTGTTCACAAGAACTAGGAAAAAATAAAACATGTCGATGTTTAATATTATTCGTAAAGAATTCCAATTCGGTCAACACAACGTGATTCTTGAAACAGGTCGCGTTGCACGTCAAGCAAACACTGTTGTGATTACCATGGGCGGCGTACAGGTTCTTGTTGCTGTTGTAGCGCAACCTAAAGCAAAAGCCGGTCAAGACTTCTTCCCATTGACTGTTAACTACCAAGAAAAGCAATATGCTGCAGGTCGTATCCCGGGTGGTTATGGTAAGCGTGAAGGCCGTCAGTCTGAAGCTGAAACTTTAATTTCACGTCTGATCGACCGTCCAATTCGTCCATTGTTCCCAGAAGGTTACTTCAACGAAATTCAAGTGACTGCGACAGTAATTTCATCTGACAAAACCATGGATGCTGACATTGCTGCAATGCTGGGTACTTCTGCTGCATTGTCGATTGCGGGTACGCCTTTCCGTGGTCCAATCGGCGGCGCGCGCGTTGGTTTGATCAACGGTGAATACATCCTGAACCCGAACCACGAACAGTTAAAAGAGTCTGATCTTGATCTGGTTGTTGCAGGTACTGAAGCTGCAGTATTGATGGTTGAATCTGAAGCGAAAGAACTTTCAGAAGACCAAATGCTGGGCGCTGTATTGTTCGGTCATGACGAAATGCAAATCGCGATTCAAGCGATTAAAGAATTTGCTGCAGCAGCTGGCGCAGTTGAGTCAACTTGGGTTGCTCCAAGCAAAAATGAAGCGCTTCTTGGTCAATTAAAAGATGCATTTGAAGCGAAAATCTCTGAAGCCTACACAATTGCTGTGAAACAAGATCGTTATGCAGCACTTGATGCACTTCACGCAGAAGCGGTTGCTCAGTTCGTTCCTGAAGAAGATGAAACAGGTATTGCTGACGAAGTAAACGAACTCTTTGAAGATCTTAAATACCGCACGGTTCGTGACAACATCTTGTCTGGTAAGCCACGTATTGATGGTCGTGATACCAAAACTGTTCGTGCAATCGATGTACAAGTGGGCGTGTTAGGCCGTGCACACGGTTCTGCATTGTTCACACGTGGTGAAACTCAGGCGTTGGTCACAACAACTTTGGGTAACACCCGTGATGCGTTGATGGTTGATACCCTTGCAGGTACGAAAACTGACAACTTCATGCTTCACTATAACTTCCCTGCATACTCTGTAGGTGAAACGGGTCGTGAATCTGGTCCTAAGCGTCGTGAAATCGGTCACGGTCGTCTAGCGCGCCGTGGTGTTCAAGCGGTTCTTCCTGCAGCTGACCGCTTCCCGTACGTGATCCGTATCGTATCTGACATCACAGAATCGAACGGTTCATCTTCAATGGCTTCTGTATGTGGTGCTTCTCTATCACTTATGGATGCAGGTGTTCCACTTAAAGCACCAGTTGCGGGTATCGCAATGGGTCTAGTAAAAGAAGGCGAGCGTTTCGCAGTTCTTTCTGACATCCTGGGTGATGAAGATCATCTGGGCGACATGGACTTTAAAGTCGCAGGTTCTGCAAACGGTATTACTGCACTGCAAATGGACATCAAGATCGAAGGGATTACTGAAGAGATCATGGAGTCTGCATTGAACCAGGCTTATGCCGGTCGTATGCACATTCTTAATGAGATGAACCAAGTAATTTCACGCGCTCGTCCTGAAATTTCGATGCATGCACCAACCTTCCAAGTGATTAACATCAACCCGGACAAAATCCGTGATGTAATCGGTAAAGGCGGCGCGACGATTCGTGCGATTACTGAAGAAACGAAAGCTGCAATCGATATCGAAGATAACGGTACAGTTCGCGTATTCGGTGAAACTAAAGCGGCAGCCGCTGCTGCAGTTGCTAAAATTCAAGCATTAACTGCTGAGATCGAACCAGGTACAATTTACGTGGGTAAAGTGATTCGTATCGTTGAATTCGGTGCGTTCGTGAATATTCTTCCGGGTACTGATGGTTTACTTCATATCTCTCAAATCTCGAACGAACGCATTGCGAACGTTGCAGATGTATTGAAAGAAGGTCAAGAAGTGAAGGTACAGGTTGCAGACGTTGACAACCGTGGCCGTATCAAATTGACCATGAAAGACATCGAACAAGTTTAATCTACTGAATATTCCCATGAGTTAGCTCATGGGAATGAAATATCAAAAGCCCTGAGCTTGATCAAAGTGCTTACTTTGGCTGTTCAGGGCTTTTTTTATGCTTCGGAAAATCTCCGCACATCTGGCCAAAATGTTTGAATCGGCCCACAGGCTGTCAACGATTGTCGCACGATGGTATTGAACGATCTGAGTCTGTATTAAGCAGTTGATCTTAGGTCAGGGGATCGGCTTCAGAACTTTTTAACAGACGATAAATTTCATCTTTCAATTTTAGCTTTTTACGCTTGATCGCTTCAATATCATTGTTGATATGATTGACCGGGTCGAGTTCAAGCTGACTAATTTTCCTGTCCAGCTCATTATGTTCCTCAAATAATTTGGCAAAGTATGGATTTTCCTCGCGAAGTTGCACAATCAAGTCGCGGTATTCGGGAAACATGTATTTCATTTTTTTATTACAATCTTTGGTTTTCATAGCGCTTTTTATACTCTAATCATCAAATTAAAAATAAATATGCCCTGATCTGCAGCGAAAGATACAGATAGACAGAGCATCAAAGGACTTACTTAAAATGCAAATGTTTGACCTCGCGGCGTAACTCCTGCACTTCATCGATGAGGTCCAGCATCATCGCGACTGCGGTAAATGACGCATCAAAATCGCGTTGCAGGCGATAGGCGCGTTGTGCACGTGAAATATCCTCACCGAGGAAAGTGCTGGCTGGCGTGATAGGAGAACGATCGGGCAGAATTCCATGTTCAATCAATTGCATGACCCATTCCGGGCTTTGTCCGCATGCTTCTGCGAAGTGGATGAGGTCAAATGAGTGATCGTCCATAATTTCTGACGGGGTATAGTCCTGTGAAAAGCTTTCTTGGTACTGAATTGTAGTCATGGCTCTACTCCTTAAACAGCCAAGTGTGCAAAATTGAGAGAATGAAAAGGTGCTGAAGTAAAACGCTTTCTATTCTTCGGATATGCAGACTCAGAGTGATGACTCAAATGATCACGAGAAAAAAATCGATATGTTCCGGTATTCAATGCCTCAGGAACGCGCGAATAAGAGAAGGTGAAAGTGAACGCTGTTTTTATAGTTTTATGTTTTATTGACCGAGTGTGTTCAAACACTTTCCTGTGTTGAATATACGCTGCCCTATGAGGACGGCAAAGCAGACCTGATGACAGAATTGAACAAGGCTGAAGATTGATCATCATAAATGGATAAAAAATAACCGTCTTCGATCCATTATTATGACTTTAGCCGCGCCAAAACAGTTTTTATTTGTACTTTATTGTTTCAAATCATGACAAAGAAAAAGCCCCTGATACAGAGGCTTTGAAAATCTTTCTGAAATTAATGTTTTATCCAGGTTACACTGCGGCCAATTACTGAGACACCGACATAACCACGCAAGGTTAGACGTTTGCCATTGGCGCTTAGGCGTGCTTTGCCTTTGTAAATTTTGCCACTGATCGGATCAAGCACTTTGCCGTCATGGTATTCACGTGGCTTTTTCGGATCTGCTTTAAAATCCCAGATAAACGGCAGGCCTATAAACGGTTTGTCTTTGAGCTGACCTGGACATTTATGACAGATGCCCATTTTCTCCGCGCCAGGCAGGCTACGTGTTGCGACAATTATTCCTTCATAGCTACCATCCGCTTTCTTACGAACTTCTACATCCGCACGAGAATAGCCTGATTGATCATCAATGGTTTTCCATTTACCCACTAATGGATCTTCATAGGCAAAGGCCAAGCTAGAAACCGCAGCCAAACTTATCCCCATCACTAGAGTGTTCAATAATTTTTTCATAACATACCTGTTAAATTTGATACTGTATTCATTTTAGAATTATTACTCTAATTTATTTTAAAAGTATAATTAAATCAATACTATAAAATGTGATTGTATTCTCATTTTTTTTTAAACGATGATTATTTGGTCTTTGTTAATGTGAATAGTCTTATAATTTAAATGGGATTTTGAGGTGGGGTTTATCTGAGGATCTGATTCAGTGAATAGGCAGGTTTTCTACTGGAGGTAAATATGCTCTGTTGAGCTTCGTCATGTAAATTTTAAAACATAAAAAAGCACTCCTGAGGAATGCTTTTTTAAACTCATGCTTAGCACCGTTTAGCTTAGATGTTCACCACATAGACCTAAGGCCTCTTCGGCTGTAAAGGTATATTGGCTATTACAGAACTGACAATCCATTTTGATCGGATTCTGGAATTCCAGTGTTTCACGTATTGATTCTACGCCAATCTGTTGTAAGGCCACTGCACAGCGCTCTTTAGAGCAGGTACAGCCAAATTTCAAGGCTTCAGTTTCTGGTAAGCGCACCTCTTCCTCATTATATAAACGGTAAAGAATGTCAGTGGCTTGCAGGCCGATTAGTTCTTCAGTTTTCAAGGTTTCAGTGAGCATGGTCAGACGCGGCCATAAATCTTCATCAACACGGCGCTGTTCTTCTTCACTATTCCGTGGCAATAGCTGAATCAGTAAACCACCGGCGCGCTGATGGTCGCTTGCCAGTACAATGCGCGTTGGAATCTGTGCAGACAGGTCATAATACTGCATGAGGCAGCCAGCCAGATTTTCTTTGTCCAGCGGCACAATACCTTGATAACGCTCACCAAATTCTGGTTCGATATTGATAAACAGCACTGGAGAAACCAGTGACTTTAAGATGGTGCTGCTGTCTTCACCCACCAGAAAGTGCGGATCTTCTTCATAGTCCGCCAAAGCGCGAACTTCACCCAGGTGGTTGCATTCAGCCATTGCCCATTTAAATGTGCCTGATGCCTGAATTTGCAGGCTGATACGCCCTTTAATCTTCAAGGTGCTGGCAAGCAGTGCAGTCGCAGTGAGCATTTCACCCAACAGAATCTTGACCGCAGGTGCATAGTCACGTTGCGCTAAAATGGTTTGTAAAGCTTCTTCAAGATGCACCACTTCACCACGAACAGGGCTATCTTCAATAAAAAAGCGTTGGCGTAAATCAGACATAAAATTCTCCATAACCCTGCTTTAATGGTGTCATTATTGTAAAACACAAGTTATGACAGATCATCTCTTAACGCATCAATTCCTGCGCCGTTTGTATCCTGTTGCGGCTGTGTATCTGTTTTTTGAACTTTGTTGCGTTGATCCTGCGCAAACAGATGTTCGAGTTCTGCCAAGCTACTGCGGTGATGTTCATAACTTGCGTGTTGATCCGAATCCAGATGGTATTGACTGTTGAGTAATTTTTCATCATGTGCGCGGAAGTATTCAATCTGTTGCTGACTTTCTTCCGGAGCAGTATTCAACTGGCTTAACAAAGCCTCACTCATTTCCAGTGCTGAAAAGTAGTTTTCACGCCAGATTTTCTCTACACCTAAATCCTGTAACAGATGCACATGATGACGATCACGCGCGCGTACCCATAAACAAGTTTCAGGATAATTCAGCCGGATATACCGCACGATCAGCATCGAATCTTCAATATCATCAATGGCAATAATCACTTGCTGGGCCATCGCAATTCCTGCATGTGCCAAAGTTTCTGGCTCTGTCGCATCGGCCTGATAGAAAGGAATTTGATACTGCGCAAGCAGTTCAGTGGCTGGCACATTGCTGTCCATGACACTAAATGCATGCTGTTGTTGCAGTAAAATCCGGGCAATAATTTGTCCAAAGCGGCCAAATCCAATCAGCAAAATAGGGGGGCTGGCTTGAGGACTGGAATCGGTTTCAAAGGTCGCAGCCAGATGATTGTTTTGATCCAGACGCGGTAAAACCTGACTGTGTAATAACCAGTAAAATGCCGGGCTAAGTAATAATGAGAAACTCACCATCCAGAGCAAGGGCGACAGCAGATTGGCTGCGATGATCTGGTCGGATACCGCAATCACCAGCGCCAGCAAGGCAAACTCGCCACCTTGTGCCAGGCTGGCTGCCAGCAAGCTACTGTTGCGCCAGCTATTTTGATGATAACGCGCCAATACCAAACTGATTGCAAACTTGACCAAGATCAAAGTGAAAGTGCCACCGAGAATGATCCAGAGGAAATTCAACAGATCAGATAGCTGTAATGACATGCCCAGACTGATAAAGGCTAGGCCCATCAATAAGCCCTGAAAAGGCCGAATGGTGCTTTCTACCGCGGGCCGGAAATCTGAATCTGCCAGTAAAATCCCGGCAAATAAAGCGCCAAGAAACAGATTCAGTCCAAGCGTATTCATCAAGAGCAGCAGTGCCAAAGTTACCGCAATCGCCACAATGGCATGCAGTTCGTGACTGCCACTTTTTGCAATCCAGCGATATAGTGGCTGCATCAGATAGCGATTACACAGGAACAAGCCGGTAAAAGTGGTGATCATTGCGGCAAAATAAGCCACTCCGTGTTCGGTCGAGGGAATTCCGCTAAATAAAGGAATGGCGGCAATCACAGGAATGGCCAGCAGGGCATGCAGCAGCAGGATTGAATAGGTCTGTTGACCATAGCTGGTGGCAAACTGTTCCTGATTGTGGAGTTGTTGAATCACCAAGGTCATGGCTGACAGACTGCCAGCAAGTCCAATCACAATACTGGCAAGCAGGCTTTGTTGTAGAAAAATCCAGGCCAGCAGGCTAAAAATCAAGGTACTCATTAGTACCTGCAAAGCAGCCGTCATCCACAGAGATTGACTGATCTGGGCGATGCGTTGTGGTCTGAGTTGCAGCCCGATCCAGAACAGCAGTGCCAACAGGCTGACGTTCATGAAACTGTTCATCAGGTCTGGAGTCTGAATCAGATGCAAAACACCCGGACTTAAGATCATTCCTGTTAACAGATAGCCCAGTACGCTTGGTAGTCTGAGCCTTTTACTCAGTGGCACTATTAACAGTGCGATCACCAAAACTAGTGTTATTTGTAACAGTATCGACATTTTCCTGTCCTAAATTTTATGCTTGATCCAGACGTTGATGCGTATGTCCCGGACATGGACTCAGATGCAATTCTCTTAGCTGAGTTCTTGCGGGTCAATGTCCAGTGTCAGCTTCATGCTGGAAGGTTTGTCCTGCAGCATATTCTGCCACCAGCTGCGCACATAGTAATGCAAACGTGGACGATCTGCTGACAAGAGCACCATATGCGACTGATAGCGCCCAGCCTTACGTTCCATCGGCGCAGGAATTGGCCCCCAGATGTCCAGCGCCAGATCAGGATATTGCCTGAGGAATGCCGCATGTTTCTGTAAGAATTCGGTGTTTTGTGCCTGATCCTTGGATTCGCAGCGAATCAGGATGGCATAACGATAAGGCGGCATCTGGGCAATTTGCCGTTCCTTTAAGGACTGCTGGGCAAACACACGATAATTTTCATTGACCAAGGTATTCAGCAGGGCATGATCCGGTCTGAGCGTCTGCAAATAGACATCGCCTTTGTGTTCACCACGTCCAGCCCGGCCTGCGACCTGAACGATCAGTTGTGCGGTACGTTCGGTGGCACGGAAATCCACACTGAGCAGACCGGAATCAATATCCAGAATCGCCACCAGCGTCACATAAGGAAAATGATGCCCTTTGGCCAGCATCTGGGTGCCGAGCAGAATCGCGGGTTCACTTTTTTGAATCTTGTCATAGATTTTTTGCCAGCTACCCACCCGGCTGGTGGAATCGCGATCGACCCGAATCACTTCATGATCTGGAAAAAGTTCATTCAGATGTTCTTCGACCTTGCCAGTGCCCATACCCAGTGTGACCAGTTCCTGATGCTGACACTGCGGACAGTGCTCTGGCATTCGGTGAATGGTGCCACAGTGATGGCAATGCAGATGCTGATAAGGCTGGCGATGCACAGTAAAATTGGCATCGCAGTGCGGACATTGTGCCTGCCAGCCACAACTGCCACAAAGCAGGACGGGGGCATAGCCACGGCGGTTTAAAAAGATCAGTACCTGTTCTTTTTTCTCCAGACGCTTTTTGATGTCCTGAATCAGTTGCAGACTGATGCCATGCTTTTTCTGTGCCACCTTTAAATCCAGAATATGGATTTTCGGCATTAAGGCTGTGCCGGCACGTTGATTCAGCTCCAGCACCTGCATTTTGCCATGTTCAACCAGCGCATAACTGTCGATACTTGGTGTCGCTGATCCCAGCAGCACTGGACATTGCTGTAAATGGCCGCGGTACAGCGCCACATCGCGGGCATGATAGCGGAAACCTTCCTGCTGCTTAAAAGACAAATCATGTTCTTCATCCAGAATGATCAGACCCAAATTCGGTATGGGGGTATAGATGGCGGAACGTGTGCCGAGGATGATTGAAGCTTTGCCAGTCTCTGCTGCCTGCCAGGCTTGCAGACGTTTTGTATCGTTTAGGCCTGAATGCAATAGCGCGATATGACACTGAAAACGCGACTGGAAACGGCTAATCGTTTGCGGGGTCAGACCAATTTCCGGCACCAGCACCAAAACCTGCTTGCCCTGTTTCAGCACCTGTTGCATGATTTGTAGATAGACTTCGGTTTTACCACTGCCGGTCAGACCATCCAGTAAAAAAGCCTGATATTGATTGCGATACTTTAATACCTGATCAATGGCATGTTTCTGTTCAGGATTAGCGGTTAGCGGCATTTGCGCCAATTGCATCGGCTGTGGACTGAAATCTTGTGGCTCCAGCACACAGGTACAAATCTCTTTTTTCTCCAGTGCTTTTAAGGTCGCAGTTTCAATTCCGGCCAAATTCAATACATTTTCAGTGGTGCCAACCGGATGCAGTTTTAAAATCCGGTAGGCTTCCTGCTGCTTTTCCGAACGGCGTATTTTAGCTTCAGCATCAGGGTTCAGAAGTTTCCAGGTGCGGGCCAGCAGGTTATAAGGCTTACCTTGGCGTAACAGCGTTGGCAGGGCACTGTGCACCACTTCACCCATCGGAAACTGATAATACTGTGCCGACCATGTCAACAAACTTAAAACTTTAGGGTCTATGATGGCACGTTCATCCAGCAATTCAGTGACGGGCTTGAGTTTAAAACGTGGGTCGACCGGAGTATCTGCGGAGAGCTTTTCGATAATCACCCCAACCAGATTCTGTCGTCCAAAAGATACCAATACGCGTGCGCCGACCTGGGCCTGCTCAAATTGTTCTGCATTCATACTGTAATCAAAACAATCGAATACATGCACAGGTACAGCAACGCGTACGCGACAAAGTGGACTAGAATCGGTATGAGAATTTTGCATGTCTGGTGCTGGATATCCTGAAGAAATTTCGTCGTGCTTAAAGTTCGATTATGGTAGAGTGAGCAGATAATTTATATCAAAGAATATGAATGATTTCGGTGGTCTGACGCAACAGCGTTAAGCAAAATTTTGGAAAATTAGAGCATTACAATGCCTGCATATCAGTTTATTGCGCTTGATGCTTCAGGAAAGCAGCAAAAAGGCGTGCTGGAGGGGGATTCTGCACGTCAGATCCGGCAACAGTTAAGGGATAAAGCACTTATTCCGGTCTCTGTTGATCCTGTCGAGAAAAAAGACAAACATGATCGGCGGAAATGGTTTGAAAAAAGCATTACCGCTTATGATCTGGCCTTAATGACCCGGCAATTATCTGTCCTGGTCGCCGCCGCGATTCCGCTGGAAGAAGCCATCCGCGCCGTCGGCAAGCAAAGCGAAAAAGTACATGTACAAAATCTGCTGATGTCGGTGCGTTCCAAGGTTCTGGAGGGGCATAGTCTGGCGCAGGGTCTGCAACAGTCCGGGCGGTTTCCAGAATTGTATATTGCCACCATTGCGGCCGGTGAACGTTCCGGGCATCTGGATCTGATTCTGGATCAATTGGCTGACTATACCGAAAACCGTTTTGCCATGCAGAAAAAAATTCAAGGCGCGATGGTCTATCCAATTATTCTGATGCTGATGTCTTTTGCCATCGTGATGGGGCTGATGACTTATGTGGTGCCAGATATCGTCAAGACTTTTGATCAAAGCAAAGATGCCTTACCGTGGATTACGGTCGCCTTGATGAAAGCCAGTGATTTTATTCGTATTGCGTGGCCATTTCTCTTGGTTGGCGGTTTCTTGGGCATCTCCCTGCTGATACGATTCTTAAGAACCACAGCCGGGCATTATGCCTTCGACCGTTTAACCCTGAAACTGCCTTTATTTGGAAAATTATCACGCGGGATTAATGCCGCACGTTTTGCCAGTACCTTGTCCATTTTGACCCAGTCAGGCGTGCCTTTGGTCGATGCCCTACGGATTGGCGCTGCAGTCAGTAATAACTGGGTGATTCGTGATGCGGTCAATCTGGCAGCGGAAAAAGTCACCGAAGGCGGCAACCTGGCAACCCAGCTGGAGCGCAGTGGTTATTTTCCGCCGATGATGGTACAAATGATCAAAAGTGGCGAAGCCTCGGGCGAACTGGATCGCATGCTGGAGCGTGCATCACAGATGCAGGATCGGGAAGTCACCACGCTGATTTCGACTTTACTGGCCTTATTGGAACCTTTAATGCTGGTGCTAATGGCCAGTATTGTTTTGGTCATTGTGATTGCGGTGATGCTGCCAATCGTCAATATGAATAATATGATTTAAACAGAATCAAGTTAAAATTCTCGTGGTATTAAAATTAAATTGAATGTTGTGAATGATGCAAATGAATGAGAGAGATTGAATGAAAAGAAATCAATTAAATAAACAGACGGGCTTTACCTTAATCGAAGTGATGGTGGTGATTGTGATTCTCGGTGTGCTTGCTGCACTGATTGTACCGAACGTGATGGGACGCGGTGAAAAGGCCAAAGTGGATACCACTGTGATCAAGTTACAGAGTATTGCTGGTTCACTGGACCAATATAAGCTGGACAATGGCAAATATCCAAGCATGCAGGAAGGTGGTCTGGATGCACTGGTGAATCAGCCAGCGACTGCGAAAAACTGGTTGCCGGGCGGCTATGTCAAGGGCGGCTATCCTAAAGACAGTTGGGATAATGATCTGCAATATGTGATGCCGGGCACCAATGGTCGTACTTTTGATCTGTATTCATTCGGTGCAGATGGTCAGTCGGGTGGTGAAGGCACCGATGCTGATATTTATTATCAGCCTTGATTGAGAATCAATATAAACTCTCAATAGATGGAATATATCACTTCACTTAATAGACGTTTTCAATACTAAGTGAAGTGATAATAACTCTTAATTATAAATTATAATCTAAGTTTTTGATATTTATTGTAATTAATTAATAGTTTGTATATGCGAGTTATAATAAGAATTATTCCCATATTTATCTATTACAATTATCGTAAAATATGAATAAATATAGACTTTCTATTTACCCAAAAAGGCTCATAATGATCTGAACGGCACTTGACGAGCCAACGGAGAAGAATATGAAAGCATTAATCTTAGGGGATGAAATAAACCAATTTCATTGGTCGATGCTGAAATCTGTTCTTTTGGTTTTAAGCATGTTACCGATTAGTCAGGGCATTCTGCATTTATGGCAGACTACCGAGGGTAGCAGCCAGATTATGGTAGGTTTTTTTGCCATCAGTTTGATGAGTTCATTATTTGCATTGTGCTTCTGGTCGGCATTGAAAGCCTCGGTATTGCAATTAAAACAACGGCAGATGTCTGTATTCGAAAATATGATGGTGCAAACTTACCGCTATCTTCCAATGTTATCCCTCGCCAGTATGATTTCTTATCTAGCAGTTCAGTTCTAAAATTTGAAATATAAAAAACCGAGGCATTGACCTCGGTTTTTTATTGCCTTGAGTGTCCGTCCCTTTCGTAAAGGGAGCTTAGGAGAGATTGATAAGATGTTATATCTAGGAATTCACCTAAATCTCCCTTTGTAAAAGAGGGACTTGAAGAAATTATCTTCTCGACTTAAAACTGACATCCACTTTACGGGGACGGAAGCGCCATCCCACCAGCAAAAGTAAAACTGAAAAGATCATCACAGGCCAATCACTGAGTTTCATATACAACGTTTCACCTTGCATGGCTGGAAGTTCACCCCGCAGTACCGCTTCCTGATCCATCGGGGCTTTTTTCACAATATGGCCATTGTGGTCAATAAAGGCGGTCACGCCGGTATTGGTGGCACGGATAAACCAGCGGCCATTTTCCTTGGCGCGCATTTGCACCATTTGTAGATGCTGCAAAGGTCCTGCCGTGCCGGTAAACCAGGCATCGTTCGAGACCGTAACTAAAAAGTCACTTTGACTGGCATTGCGGCGTGTCAAGTTTGGATAAGCAACCTCATAACAAATTGCGGAACCTAAAGGATGGTTTTTCACATTCAAGGGCTTTTGATTGTCCGCCCCACGGGTAAAGCCGCTCATAGAGGGATCATTCTGTAGACCTGGCAATACCCAGCTTAACCAGCCTGACAGCGGAATATATTCACCAAAGGGCACCAGGCGCTGCTTTTTATACAAACCCTCAGACTCATCACCCGTGGCCATAATGCTGTTGTAATATTTCGGATAACCCGCAGCTTGTGATTCTGGTAAGTCCCAATACGGAATGCCGGTGACCCATGCAGTACCGGATTTTTCAGCCTGTACTTTCATCGCTTCGAGAAAAGCTTCAATATCGGTCTGGAACATCGGAATCGAGGACTCTGGCCAGACAATCAGGTCACGGCCCCATTCGGTCTTGCTCAGATTGGCATAAATCAATAAAGTTTTTACCTGATATTCAGTCAGCCATTTCAGATCTTGCGGAATATTGCCCTGAATCAGAGAAACCGTAAGCGGCTTTTCATTCTTTGGTTGCACAAAACTCAATTGAGCCGCGCCCCAGGCACTGAATAGTAAAATTGCAGCAGGAACCGCCCAGAACAGACGTCGGTTCAGAATTTCGACCAGTGCACAGGCTAGAATAATCACGACAAAAGATACTCCAAACACCCCAAACAGAGGTGCATAGGCATCTAGGTAGCGTTCGGTAAAGGCATAGCCGGCAAACAACCACGGGAAACCGGTAAAGACCCAGGTTTTAGACCATTCAAACAGAACCCAAAGCGGGGCAAAGGTCAAAGGGGTTTCCGGGAAAAAGCGGCGATAGACAAAGGTTTGAACGGCGCTAAACAGGCCCATCACCAGTGCCATGATCAAGATCATTACAACACTGAGAAATGCACTGGTATCGCCGTAGACATGAATTGAGGTATACAGCCAGAATGCGCCCACAAACCATAGGCCAATTCCATAGGCCCAGCCAATTCCAAAGGCCTGTTTGGCACTACGTCCACGCAGGCAGGCATAGAGCAGTGCCGGAGACAGGATGGCCAGCCACCAGTAATGATAGGGAGCCAATGCCAAACTGAAGATAGCACCTGCAAATAAGGCAATTAAAACAGGATAGATCAGCGGCAACGGTTTTTGCTGTTGATCAGAACTCAACAGCTTGTCGAAATACGCTCTCATTGGCGCACGGCTCGAATTAGGTGAATAGAGCGTGAATCTGCTTCAAGAATGGTAAATTGCCAGTTTTCCAGTTCAATGGTCTGACCTTCAAGATCATTGACCAGACCAATTTCCTGTAATAACAAGCCACCCATGGTTTCCACTTCATCGTCAGAAAAATTCGCATCCAGCATATTATTGAAATGCTCAATCGGGGTCAGAGCTTGTACTATCCAGGTATTGGCGGTGTTTGGATCGTTATCCGGAACAATGAATTGTGCCTCTTCATCGGCATTGTCATGTTCATCTTCAATTTCACCAACAATTTCTTCCAGAATATCTTCCAGCGTGACCAGACCCGAGGTGGTGCCGTATTCATCAATCACCACGGCAATATGGGTCTGGGTGTTTTTCAGCATCCGCAGCACCTGATCGGAACGGGCGCTCTCTGGTACAAATAAGGGTTGACGCATCAGTGCGCGAATATCGACTTTGGAGGTTGGTTCGGTCAGAAAAGGCAATAAATCCTTGGCCAATAGAATGCCGACCACATTATCGGTTTGATCGGAGGAAAAGACCGGAAAACGCGAATGCGCAGATTCGACCAACACATGCAGGATATCCAGCAGTTGGTCATCTTCCTGTAAGCTGATCATCGACGTGCGAGGCGTCATGACTTCGCGAATTTTGGTTGCCGGAAGGTCAAGTACACCTTCAAGCATGGCAACAGTATCGGGTTCTAAAAATCGACGTGAATCTTGTACTAATTTTAGCAGTTCGTCGCGAGTTTCGGGTGCAGTTCCCAGCCATTTACGTAAGCCGCGCATACCCCACGACGGGCCTGATTCCTCGTGCATGATTTTTCCTGAAGACTCTTAATATCTAAAAAAACGTGGTTTTATCATACCGCAGAAAATACGCTTGTCTATTGTAAATATGATGTGCAGGCATGATCGTATCAGTCAGGGCTGCGTTTAGTCGTGTGTACTTTGGCAAAGCCGCAATGCCCGAGCGGGATTATGCTAAAATATTTTCAGTCTTCCACTCTTGAGTCTATCGATGCCCCCAACTGAAATTATCCCAAGCCTGCAATTAAATACCCGAGGTTTACGCTGTCCTGAGCCAGTCATGATGTTGCATCAGGCCATTCGTAAATCTAAAGCCGGTGATGTGGTTGAGGTGTTTGCTACCGATAATTCAACCTCTTGGGATATTCCAAAATTTTGCATGCACTTGGGACATGAATTGCTGTTGCAGGAAGAGTGTCTGGATGAAAACGGCAATAAAGAATTTCATTATCTGGTGAAAAAGGGCGGCTAAATTGGCCGAATTTTTTTTGAAATTTATGATCTGATAAGAGTTCCTATTCGATCTTAAAAATAATATTATCGCCATTCTCCAGAAAATAAACCCGCTTTCGAGCGGGTTTATTTTGTTCTCATGAGAGCTTAAATATTCGGATATGAGAACTTGCGGAATATATTCCTCATTCGCAAGATTACCCTAACATTACATGTTAGGGTATGAGCTCACGCAAGGACTATCCGAATTACATGTTAGGGTAATTAGGACCACCGCCACCTTCCGGTGTTACCCAGGTGATGTTCTGAGACGGATCTTTAATGTCACAGGTCTTGCAGTGTACACAGTTGGCTGCATTGATCTGGAAACGTTTTGAACCGTCATTATTTTCCATGATTTCATAGACACCCGCCGGGCAGTAACGCTGCGCCGGTTCATCCCATTTAGGCAGGTTTACTTCAACCGGAATAGAGGCATCAGTCAGCTTTAAATGCGCAGGCTGGTTTTCTTCATGCACGGTATTCGATACAAATACAGAAGATAAACGGTCAAAAGTCAGCTTGCCATCCGGTTTTGGATAGTTTGGCTTGAAGCTTTCAGCGGCTTGGGTTTTCAGTGCAGCATGGTCTTGCACCAGATCATGCAGGGTAAATGGTACTTTGAACACGTTCTGGTCGATAAAGTTAAATGCACCACCCATCCATTGACCGAACTTGTGCATCGCCGGGCCAAAGTTACGTGAATTGTATAACTCTTCTTTGAGCCAGCTGTTGTTGAACTTGTCGGTATAAGCGGTGAGTTCCTTAACAAAGAAATCGTCACCCTCAACCACACGTGCAACCGCCAGATCACCGCCTTTTTCCACACCAGCCGCAATCGCTTCAAATACCGCTTCACCGCAGAGCATGCCGGATTTCATTGCGGTATGTGAGCCTTTGATTTTGGCAAAGTTCAGGAAGCCGGCATCATCACCAATGAGTGAGCCACCCGGGAAAGTGAACTTCGGTAACGAGTTAAAGCCACCTTTGGTCACGGCACGGGCGCCATAAGAAATACGCTTGCCGCCTTCTAAATACTGCTTGATTAAAGGATGGGTTTTCCAGCGCTGCATTTCCATGAATGGATACATATGCGGGTTGGTGTAGGACAGATCCACGATCATGCCCAAAGTCACCTGATTGTTTTCAGCGTGATACAGCCACCAGCCGCCTGAAGAACCGGTTTCATTCAATGGCCAGCCGGCGCCGTGCATCACCAGACCCGGTTTGTGCTTGGCAGGATCAATCTCCCAGAGTTCTTTAATGCCGATCCCGTAATGCTGTGGATCTGCATCTTTGGCCAGATTGAACTGTTCAATCAGACGTTTACCGAGGTGACCACGACAGCCTTCAGCAAAAATCGTATATTTGGCATGCAGTTCATAACCCGGAGTAAAGTTATGCGTCGGTTCGCCATCTTTACCAATGCCCATGTCACCGGTCTGGATGCCTTTTACCGTACCATCTGCATGATACAGAATGTCTGAGGCGGCAAAGCCCGGGAAGATTGAAACTTCCAGTTCTTCAGCTTTTTGGCCTAACCAGCGCACCACGTTGCCGAGCGAGATGACGTAGTTACCATCATTGTGCATGGTTTTTGGCACCATCCAGTGTGGTGCTTCTTGTGATTTTTCATCTGAAAGCAAGAAGAAAGTTTTATCTTCAGTCACCGGCACATTGAGCGGTGCGCCTTGTTCTTTCCAGTCCGGGAACAATTCATTAATGGCACGCGGTTCAAGCACAGCACCAGACAGAATATGTGCGCCAACTTCGGAGCCTTTTTCTACGACACAAACGGACAAATCATTTAAGTTGTTTTCAATTGCAAGTTGACGGATTTTGATCGCAGCAGATAGACCCGCAGGGCCTGCGCCGACGATGACGACGTCAAACTCCATCGATTCACGTTCGATGTGTTCCATGTAGGACTCCTCATATTACTATTCGGTGGCAACCATAATCGGATGATTGGGTGCTGCCATAAGTGTTCTTGGTTCCTAGACACAAAAATACTGGTGTCTTTGATAATCTGGGCTAGTATAGTTTTAAACCGAGTTTTAGCCAATTGGCTGAAACATATTATTTTTCCGTCATTAAGGTCTTCTTTTATGGATAAGCCAGTACCCAGCAAACATCTGACGAAAAAAGTAACTTCTCCTGATGATAAAAATTTAATGGATATCGCGCAATACTTAAAAGATGCACAGGGCGGTCACAAAAGGTCAATTCCCCCTTTGGAGCAATGGCAGCCAAAGCATTGTGGCACAATGGATCTGAAGGTTTTGGCCAATGGAGAATGGTGGCACGAAGGTCAATTGATCAAACGCCAAGCCATGATTGACCTGTTTGCAACCGTCCTTTGGAAAGAGCAGGGAAAATTCTACCTAAAAACACCGGTAGAAATGATTGAAATTGAAGTGGAAGATGAACCTTTATTGGTCAATCAGGTCGATCAGGTCGAGATTAATGGACTGAGCTATTTGCAACTGGGCACCACAACCCAAGACCTGATTATTGTGGATGCTGAACATCCGATCTTTATGCGTGAATATAAAGATGAGTTGCGACCTTATGTGCATGTACGTTTTGGAATCAATGCCCTGATCCAGCGTGCCGCATTTTTGCATCTGGTCGAGATGGGAGAGCTTGATGAAAATCCGGCAGGTGAAGCCGTTTTAAGTTTGAAAAGTGGCGATTTAGACTTGCATTTGAGCACCTGAGGTTTAAGCTTGGTCGCTAGAGTTTTTGACACCGCAATTCAGACCGTTATGAGCGCCATTCAACCCATTTCCCCGCTATTAGACCCGATGCCCAACGCAACAGCAGATGCGCCGATTGGTATTTTTGACTCGGGCGTAGGCGGCTTATCGGTGGCTCTGGAAATTGCCCGCCATCTGCCGAATGAACGCTTTGTCTATTATGCCGATACTGCACATGTGCCTTATGGCCCGAGAGATGATCAGGAAATCCGTAGCCTGACTGCTCAGGCGATTGAATGGCTGTATCGTCAGGGCTGTAAAGTGGCAGTCGTGGCTTGTAATACGGCTTCTGCCTTTAGTCTGGATTATTTGCGTGACTATTATGGCGAGAACTTTCCAATTATCGGTTTGGTGCCAGCACTTAAACCTGCAGTCTTGAATACCCGGTCGAAAACAGTTGCGGTCTTGGCAACACCGGCCACTTTTCGCGGGCAGCTGATTAAAGATGTGATCTCCCGTTTTGCCGAACCGGCTCAGGTTAAAGTCCTGCCTGTGACCAGTCTGGAACTGGTACCTTTTGTTGAGGCCGGAGAGCAGATGAGTGAAGCCTGTTTACAGACATTAATAGAGATTTTACAACCGGTTGTGGATCAAGGCGCTGATTATTTAGTGCTGGGATGTACGCATTACCCCTTCCTAAAAGCGTCAATTCAGTATATTTTTGGTCAAAAGCTGACATTAATTGACTCAGGATTCGCAGTTGCGAGACAAACGGCCCGAATTTTAATTAAAAATGAGTTATTATTTGAGCATGAGTGTAAAGAAAGCATGAAAATTGAATTGGTGGTGAGTGGGCAGAATGCTGAACAGCTCCGGCCGGTTTTGCAGCACCTGATTCCTGCCGGTTTAAAATGGCAGATCAGTAATATGAGTGCAGTTTAAAACTCATTTTTATAATTTTAAAAGAACGATATTTTTTCATTTTGGGGTGGTCATATTGTGTCAAAATGCATGAATTCATGCATTTTTTATGCAAATGTACAGGAGAAGAGGATAGCCCATGCTGGATAAACGATACCAAGTGTTCATCTCAACCTCTGGGGCAGAAATGCAGCCGGAACGTATCATTTTGTCTCAAACATTAGTGGGTATGGGGTTCTTCTCTTGGGGACTGGAACAGCGTACGCCGCTGAATACTGCTTTTTCACGCCGCCAGATTGATGATTGTGACTATGTAGTGATTTTGCTAGGCAGTCAGTATGGGGAACAGTCTGTCTCGGGTGTCGGTTATATGCACCTCGAATACATCTATGCAGTGACCAAGCAAAAACCGATTATTGTGTTTATGCATGACGATCCGGCATCACGTGAAAGCTCATTACATGATACCAAGCCGGAATTACGGGAAAAGTTTAAGGAATTCCGTCAATTATTGCAGCAGGAAGTAGATCAGGTCTTTACTTATCGCAGCTTGCGCGATCTGGAAATGGCAGTACGTTTTAATATGCCGCAAATGCTGGAGCGTTATCCGGTGACCGGATGGGTGCGTCCGCAAAATACCCAGGCGCTGCATGACGAGATTGATCAGCTTAAGGCTAAAGTGAGCCAACTGGAGCGTGATGGTGGAACGGCGGAAATAGATCCGTTCCTGAGCCTGCCTAAAGTATCCATGCATGAAGTTTTTTCTTTTGAATACCGGATGCAGGCTTATCAGGATGGAAACTTTAAGGAAATTAAAGTTCAGAAGAAGCTGACTTGGGCGCAATTATTGGCCCTGCTGGGCTCTACCTTTGTGAACCCGACACCGGAAGAGTTTTTCTCCAAGCGGATGAATGAATATTTAAATGAAAACGGTCTGGAAGATGCACGGGCAGAAATGCCACGTGCACATGCCGTGGCTCGTGCCCAGATGAATATTCGTGCCTTGCATAGCTTGAAAATTCAGATGCGCCAGAATGACTGGATTGTGCCATCAGGTCGGGATGACCGCCAGCGCATGCTCTGGCAGATTACGCCGAAAGCTCAAAAATTACTGGACAGCAGTTTGCTGGATTTAGATCGTACTTTTCAATCTAAGTCAGTGTATTAATCCATATAGAGAATCAATCAAAAACTGTTAAAGTACAGGGGTTGATACCATGACGGATAAACTGAATGTCTTCTCCTGCTAAAGCTAAAGTGACGATTATATTGGCCAACTTGGGTACGCCAGATGCGCCCACGATTCCAGCAGTACGCCGTTTCCTGAAGCAGTTTTTGTCTGATCAGCGGGTGATTGAAATTCCGAAACCCATTTGGCAAATAATCCTGCGTTTATTCATTTTGCCATTTCGGCCTAAGCGGGTTTCACAGGCCTATGCACAGGTCTGGGGAGAGGATTCACCGATGCGTGAAATCCTGTTGCAGCAGGTCAATACAGTCAAAACCCATTTGACCCAGCTCTATCCGCAGTTTGAGTTGAATGTGGTGCCAGCAATGACTTATGGCAATCCGAATATTCAGCAGGTTTTGGCCAGAGTGTCTGAACAGCCGCAGGACCATGTGATCTTATTTCCACTATTTCCCCAATATTCTGCTACTTCGACTGCACCTCTCTATGATGCCCTGGCAAAATGGGTGGTGAAGCAACGCAATTTGCCTGGTTTGAGCATCATTCGGGATTATTATCAACATCCTTTATTTATTCAAGCTCTGGCGCAAAGCGTGCGTGACTATCAGGCAGTGCATGGTCAGCCGGAAAAACTGTTAATGTCTTTTCATGGTATTCCGCAGCCTTATGCCGACAAAGGCGATCCTTATGCCGATCGTTGTCGTATTACCGGACAATTGGTTGCACAGGCGTTAGGGCTGAGTGCAGAGCAATATGCGATTAGCTTTCAGTCACGTTTTGGCAAACAGGAATGGATTAAGCCCTATACCGATGTTGTGCTGGAAGACTGGGCCAAACAGGGGGTGAAATCCGTGCAGGTGATGAGTCCGGCATTCTCGGCTGACTGTCTGGAAACGCTTGAGGAACTGGCCATAGAAAATGCCGAAACTTTTAAATCTCTGGGGGGAGGCAGTTATCGTTATATTCCTGCTTTAAATAGCCGTGAAGATCATTTGCGATTGCTGAACAGTTTGCTACAGGCTAATCTGGATGCATTGACACAAACGCTTACTCATTAATTTTTCCGAGGTTTTTTGCCCTATGTTACAAGTCAAAATTGTTCCGGTTACTGCTTTTCAGCAAAACTGTTCGATCATTTGGGATACGGACACGAAAGAAGCCATTTTGATTGATGCAGGGGGCGAAGCTGAAAAACTCAAAGCTGAGGTCGAAGCTCTGGGCTTAACCGTGAAAGCTTTATGGCTGACCCATGGACATCTGGATCATGCAGGTGCAGTAGGCGCCTTGAAAAAGGCCTGGAATGTACCAGTAATTGGGCCACATAAGGAAGATGCTTTCTGGCTGGACATGATTCAGGAGGTTTCAGCGCGTTATGGTTTTCCTATTCCAGAAAAAGTTGAAGTGACACAATGGCTGGAAGGGGGGGAAATACTGAAGCTCGGTAATGAAGAATTTGAAGTGCGTTTCGCGCCAGGGCATACCCCGGGCCATGTGATGTTTTATAATAGCAATCATGCCCTGTTATGGACGGGCGATGTGCTGTTTAAAGGCTCGATTGGCCGTACGGATTTCCCGCGTGGCGATCATCAGCAGCTCTTGGATTCAATTCAGCGTGAATGTTTTAGCCTGCCGGATGAAACCCAGTTTATTTCAGGACATGGACCGATCAGCACCATTGGTTTTGAAAAGCAGCATAATCCCTTTGTTGCAGGCAAAGCGGGTTAAATATAGACGTGAATAAAAGACCAAGTATCCTTGGTCTTTTATTTTGAAAATGGATCACTGCTAAATTGACGAGTTTGCATGTGAATTAGCCAGGCCATAAAAGCAAAAAGTACACCCAGTACAATAAATAAGCTATCTTGTTGGAAAATACCGACTCCCAGAGAGAGAAGTGCCAGTAGACCAACCCCAACTAATATGACTTTTAAAATAATATAGCTCATATTATTGCTCTAAAAATAATGTGAAGATTTAAAGTAGAACAATAATGCTAAGGCACGATGAATGGTGTTAATTCGTGTTGGCTTTTCAGGGTGATTTTATAAACTTTATGTGATTTTTAGCTAATTTTCTACATAGTTAGGACTTACGCACTATTATTTATAGATTCTCTGTGGTAGCAGATGATTTTTATCGAGAATAAAGTCATCAATGAAGTTTTTGATAACTGGTCTAAATAATTTCTTCTGCCAACGATATACATTTT